>NZ_CALMQR010000109.1:0-24242 GCF_937871995.1 uncultured Citricoccus sp.
GCCGGCACGAGGGCCGGCAGGACGGGGTTCGCAGAGCCCCCTACCGGATTCGAACCGGTGACCCCCTGTTTACAAGACAGGTGCTCTGGCCAGCTGAGCTAAGGAGGCGAGAAGGGCCGGGCCCCGGGCGCCGTGGCGGCGCCGGAAGACCGGCCCTTCAAGGGTAGCGGATCGGCCCCTGGCGCACCGTCGCCGGAGACGACCGGCCGGCCACCGGGCCCTGCGGTCAGTCGGTCAGGACTTCTTCTCCATCACGGACTGGGCCCAGTCGGCGAAGGACTGGCCCTCCTGGGCGGACTCGGCCCAGTTCTGGCCGTTGACGAACACGGTCGGAGTGCCGGTCACGCCGTCCGCCCGCGCGGTCGCCCCGCTGTACTTGACGTAGGGACGGTAGGTGTTGCCGTCGATGCACCCGTTGACGTCGGCACCCAGGCCGGAGGCCATGGACTTGAGGTCGTCGTCGCTCATGCCCTCACCGGTGTAGGCGGCGAACACCTGGGCCACGAAGGAGTTGTAGTTCTCCGGCGAGCCCTCGGCCACGCACAGGGCGGCGTTGGCGGCGCGCGAGGAGTAGTTGCCGGTGGCCGGGTTGTCCAGGAAGTCCAGCAGCCGGTACTCCACGGTGGCCTCGCCGGCGTCCAGCCACTGGTTCAGCTGCTCGCCGTTCTCGGACTCGAAGCTGGCGCAGTGCACGCAGTTGGCATCGGCGTAGATGATGATCTGGGCCGGGTCGCCGGCCCCGCGCTCCTCGAGGCCGGGCACGGTCTCCATCGGGGTGGGCGTCTCCGGCACCTCGACGGAGGTGGCGTCCACCTGCTCGCCGCCGAACTCGCTGGGTGCCAGCTCGGTGGTCGAGGTCAGCACCACGCCGCCGTGCTCGTTGGCCACGGTGGGTGCCGGGCCGGCGTCGGGAATGGAACGGGACGAGTTCATGAAGATGACGCCCACGACCACGGCGACCACCACCACGACGCCGATGACGACGCCCCAGCGGACCATGAGGGACCGGCGCTTCTCCTGGCGCCGCTGTTCCTCCTGCATCCGGCGGGCCTTCTCACGGGCGCTCTGCTGTCGTTCTGCCTTGGTCTGCTTGTCGTTGGAAGCCATCGTCCTGCCTGTCGGTGGGGCTGCGGTGTGGGTCGGTGCCGGCGGCCGGTACCCCCTGATACCTCGTCCGGGCCGGGGGTCAGCCTACCGGCCCTTCCTGAGAACCCGTGGCGGATGGCGACGGCGCCCGTTCCCCCTCCCCGGGCGCTCCGGGCACCGGCCGCACCGCGGCTGAGGCTAGGCTTGACGAGGGCCGTCGGTCCGTCCGGCGCCCCGGTCGCCTGCGCCGCGCGGGCGGCGCAGTTGAGGACGAGGAGGCCCGTCGTGAGCGACACCCAGCACACCGGATTACCCACTGGCACCGTGCCGTTCGTGGACCGGACCGAGGGGGAGCCGCCCGCCCCCGGACAGTACGACCTCGTCGTGGTCTCGAACCGGCTGGCGGTCGACCGGGTGGTGGACGAGCAGGGCAACGCCAGCTGGCAGCGGTCCCCCGGCGGCCTGGTGACCGCGCTGGCTCCCATCATGGCCAGCGAGGAGGGCGCGTGGGTCGGCTGGAACGGCGCCCCCCAGGACTCCGGGGACGCGGACCAGGCCACCGACCCCTTCGACCATGACGGCATGCACCTGGTGCCCGTGCCGCTGTCGGAGCAGGACATCGAGGAGTACTACGCGGGCTTCTCCAACGCCACCCTGTGGCCGATCTACCACGACGTGATCGCCCGCCCCGAGTTCCACCGCCAGTGGTGGGACACCTACCAGCAGGTCAACGCCCGGTTCGCGCGGGCCGCCGCGCAGACGGCATCGGAGGGGGCGACCGTCTGGGTGCAGGACTACCAGCTGCAGTTGGTCCCCCGGATGCTGCGACGGCTGCGCCCGGACCTGCGCATCGGCTACTTCCACCACATCCCGTTCGCACCGGTGGAGATCTTCGCCCAGCTGCCCTGGCGTCGCCCGGTGCTGGAGGGACTGCTCGGGGCGGACCTCATCGGCTTCCAGCGCACCTCGGACGTGGAGAACTTCCAGCGCTCCGTGGAGCGCATCCTGGGTGAGACGTTCACCTCGGGCTCCCTCGAGGTGGCGGACCTCGACGGCGGTTCGCGCACCGTGGCTGCCGAGGCGTTCCCCATCTCGATCGACGCGCAGACGGTCACCGCCCTGGCGGCGGATCCCGAGATCCAGGCCCGGTCCCGCCAGATCCGGGAGGAACTGGGCAATCCGCAGACCATCCTGCTCGGCGTGGACCGGCTGGACTACACGAAGGGGATCCGCCACCGGATCAAGGCCTTCGCCGAGCTGCTGGAGGACGCGCAGGTCACCGTGGAACAGGCGTGCCTGGTCCAGGTCGCCAGTCCCTCGCGGGAGAACGTGGAGACCTACCGGGAGCTGCGGGACGAGATCGAGCTGTCCGTGGGCCGGGTCAACGGCACCTTCGACACCATGGGCCACACCGCGATCCGCTACCTGCACCACTCCTACCCCGTGGAGGAGATGGTGGCCCTCTACCTGGCCGCCGACGTCATGCTGGTCACCGCGCTGCGGGACGGCATGAACCTCGTGGCCAAGGAGTACGCGGCCGTGCGCGGCGACTGGGGCGGCGTCCTCGTCCTGTCCGAGTTCGCCGGCGCCGCCGACCAGCTCCGTGACGCCCTGCTGGTCAATCCGCACGACATCGACGGCCTCAAGGACGCCATCATGGAGGCCATCCAGATGGACCCCCAGGACGCCCGCCGGCGGATGGGGGCCATGCACCGGCAGGTCCTCACGAACGACGTCGCCAAGTGGTCCCGGGACTTCCTCGACCGCCTGGGCGGACGGACCAAGCGGCGCCGGCCCCGGCCGGAGGACGCCGTCCAGAGCGCCTTCATGGACACCGACGACGACCGCGAGCGCCGCGAGGACGAGCACGCCGAACACGCTGAACAGGCCGAACAGGCGCGACGGGCCGAGCAGTTGCGGCTGGCCGATGACTGACGGCCTGGACCCTGACCTGGAGCGCGCCCTGCGTGAGTTCTCCGCCCGGGACACCGTGCTGGTGGCCCTGGACTTCGACGGCGTCGTCTCCGAGCTCGTGGACCGCGCCGAGGACGCCCGGCCGGTCCCGGAGAACGCCGCGGCCCTGGACGCGCTGACGGGGCTGCCCGGGGTCCACACCGCCCTGGTCTCCGGCCGCGCCCTGGAGTCCCTCATCACCGTTGCCACGCCCCCGGACCGGACCCTGCTGATCGGCTCCCACGGGGCCGAGCGGCGCCTGGGACCGGACGCGCCCCCGCTGGAACTGGACGATACGCAGCGCAGGACGCTGGCCGACGTCGGGGCCGTGCTGGAGCGGATCGCGGCGCGCTACCCGGACTCCTGGGTGGAGCACAAGCCGGCCGGCCGGGTGCTGCAGGTGCGGCTGGCCGCGACGGAGCAGGCCAGGCGCCAGGCCGTGGCGGAGGCCGAGGCGGCGCTGGCGGGCCGGGACGGGATCTACCCCGGCCACGGCAAGGACGTGTACGAGGTCTCCGTGGTGCGTGCGGACAAGGGCCAGGGCCTGGACCTGCTGCGCCGGACCAGCGGTGCCGAGGCGGTCCTGTTCGCGGGGGACGACGTCACCGACGAGCACGGCTTCGCCCGCCTCGACCCCACCACGGACGTCGGCATCAAGGTCGGCGACGGCCCGACGGCGGCCCGGTTCCGGATCGACGGGCCGGCCGCGCTGGCCCCGGTGCTCCAGGCGGTGGCCCGATGGCGTCGGTGACCCTGGAGAACGTCACCGTGCGTTACCCGGACGCCCCGGGGCCCGCCCTGGACGGGCTGGACCTGCACGCCGCGGACGGGCAGTTCGTGGTGATCACGGGCCCGCCGCGCGCCGGCAAGTCCACCCTGCTGCGCGTGCTGGCCGGGCAGGAGGACCCCACGAGCGGGCGGGTGCTGATCGGCGGGGTGGATGTCACCGCCGTCCCGGCCCAGGGCCGTGACGCCGTGCTGGTGTTCCAGAACTACGCCCTCTACCCGCACATGAGCGTGCGGGACAACATGAGCTTCGCCCTGCGCGTGGCCGGCGTCCCCGAGGCCGAACGCGAGGAGCGGGTGTCCGAGGCCGCCCGGCTGCTGGACCTGACGGAC
Source organism: uncultured Citricoccus sp. (assembly GCF_937871995.1). Classification (NCBI taxonomy): domain Bacteria; kingdom Bacillati; phylum Actinomycetota; class Actinomycetes; order Micrococcales; family Micrococcaceae; genus Citricoccus; species uncultured Citricoccus sp. The sequence goes on from NZ_CALMQR010000109.1 coordinate 4,159, forward strand.
CGGCTGGACCTCGGCCCGGACCGGCTCACCGGGCCCCAGCGCCAGCAGGTGGCGCTGGCCCGGGCCGTGGTCCGGCGGCCGGCGGTGCTGCTCATGGACGACCCGCTGGCCATGGTGTCCCCGGAGCTGAGGGACCACACCGCGGACCTGATCCGCTCGCTGGTCCGGAACCTGCGGGTCACCACCCTGCAGGCCACGGCCGATCCCGGACCCCTGGCCTCCGCGGCGGACCGGGTGCTGCGGCTGGACGGGGGTCGGCTCATGGAGGACACTGCGGACACGGGCGTCGTGCCCGCCTGAGGGGCCGGGGGCAGTCCCCCACTGCGCACGGGTCCCCGGTCGCCCGCGACCATCGCGACGGAAGGAGCTGTCCCTTGGCCTCACGCACCGGACTGGACATCACGACCTCGGTGTCCTCGCAGTTGGGCGCCACGGAGCTGCTGGCCCTGCCCTGGGACGTCTCCCTGGAGGACTGGCCGGTGCGGACCCTCGCCGCCCTGCCCCGCGGCATCTCCCGGCACGTGGTGCGGTTCGCGCACCTGGCCGGGGCCGTGGTGGCGGTGAAGGAGACCACGGAGGAGTCCGCGCGGCGGGAGTACCAGTTGCTGCGGCGCCTGGAACGGCTGAACCTGCCGTGCGTGGAACCGGTGGCCGTGGTCAGCGGCCGCACCACGGCGGACGGGGAACCGTTGCTGACGGCGCTGGTCACCCGCCACCTGCGCTTCTCCCTGCCCTACCGCGCGGTGTTCTCCCGCAGCCTCCACCAGGACACCGTCACGCGGCTGATCGACGCGATGGCCCTGTTGCTGGTGGAACTGCACCTGGTGGGCTTCTACTGGGGGGACGTGTCCCTGTCCAACACGTTGTTCCGCCGCGACGCCGGTGCGTTCGCCGCCTACCTGGTGGACGCCGAGACGGGGGAACTGCACCCCTCCCTGTCCCGCGGGCAGCGCGAGCACGACCTGGAGATCGCCCGCGTCAACATCGCCGGGGAGCTGATGGACCTGGCGAGCGGGGGCATGCTGGACCCGGACGTGGATCCGGTGACGACCTCCGAGCTGATCATCAACGCCTACCGCCGACTCTGGGACGAGCTCACCGGGGACATGTCCTTCCGCACCGAGGAGCGCTGGCGGGTGGAGGACCGGATCCGCCGGCTCAACGCCCTGGGCTTCGACGTGGAGGAGTACGCGATCCGCACCACCCCCGACGGTTCCGAGCTGGTGCTGCAGCCCAAGGTGGTGGACCCGGGCCACCACCAGCGGCGGTTGCTGGGCCTGACCGGGCTGGACGTGCAGGAGAACCAGGCCCGCCGGCTGCTGCGGGACATCGACCACTTCCGTGCCGACCGGCACCCCGAGCTCGACGAGCAGGAGGCCGCCCACCTCTGGGTCGAGGAGGTGTTCGACCTCGTGACCCGGTCCATCCCCCCCGAGCTCTCCGGCAAGCTCGAACCGGCCGAGGTGATGCACCAGTTGCTGGAGCACCGGTGGTACCTGTCCGAGAACCAGAACCGGTCCGTGCCGCTGACCGAGGCCCTGCAGTCCTACATCAGCACCGTGCTGCCCGCGCGGCGGGACGAGGACGCGGTGGCCCTGCACCCCACCACCACCATGCTGCGGGCCGTACCGCCGCGGGCCGCCGGTCCGGACGGCCCCTGGAGCCCGCAGTCCGCGCAGACCCCCGGACTGTGACCCCGGACTGTGACCCCGGGCCCGGGCGTCCCCGTCCCGGGGACCGGCCGGGCCGCAGGGCCGGTCAGCGACGCCCGAGGAGCAGGAAACCGGGTGCGGGGACGGACGCCGGCAGTGCGTCCTCGCCGGCGGGACCACCCTGGTCGCCGGCCGGCACCGGCCCGTCGACGCCGTGCCCGGCCAGCAGCCGGTGGCCGGCCAGTTCGGGCGGGACCGGCAGGGGGTCCTCACCGAAGGCGGCCAGGAGCACCACGGATCCCGCGCCGTGCCCGCCGGCCTGGAGGGAGACACCCACCCCGGTCCCGACGTCGGCCGCCCCCTTCCGCAGGCCACGGTCCAGCCGCAGGTGGCGCCGGCCGGCGTCGACGGTGGCGTGCGTGGTGGCGCGGTCGGGGTCGGTCAGTTCGGGCAGTTCGGCGCGCAGGGCGGCCAGCCGGCGGTACAGCTCCAGCAGCCGGGCGTGCCGGCCGGTGCCGGCCTCCTCCCAGCGCAGCGTGGAGTCCCGGAAGGTCTGCTCCGCCTGCGGGTCCGGGACGGCGTCGTGGTCCCAGGCCATGCGCTCGAACTCCCTGCGCCGGCCCTGGGTCACCGCCTCGGCCAGTTCCGGCTCGCGGTGGGCCGTGAAGAACTGCCAGGGCGTGGACGCCGCCCACTCCTCCCCCATGAACAGCATGGGGGTGAAGGGCCCGGCCATCAGCAGCGCCGCCCCGATGGCCAGTCGCCCCTCGTCCAGGGACGCGGTCAACCGGTCCCCCGTGGCCCGGTTGCCGACCTGGTCGTGGTTCTGGGTGCACACCACGAGGGCCTCCGCCGGGGTGTGCTCGCCCAGCGGGCGGCCGTGGTGGCGGCGGCGGAAGGACGAGTAGGTGCCGTCGTGGAAGAAGCCCTCGTTGAGGACCTTGCCCAGTGCGTCCAGGGAGGCGAAGTCGGCGTAGTAGCCCTCGGTCTCCCCGGTCAGCGCCACGTGCACGGCGTGGTGGAAGTCGTCCGACCACTGGCCGGTGAGCCCGTGACCACCGGCGCCGCCGGGTGCGCGGGGGCTGATCATCCGCGGATCGTTCAGGTCCGATTCGGCCACCAGCACCAGGGGCCGGCCCAGCCGCGCGGACAGGGCGTCGACCTCGGCGGCCATCTCCTCGAGCACGTGGACCGCGCGGGTGTCGTGCAGTGCGTGGACGGCGTCCAGCCGGAAGCCGTCCACGTGGTACTCCTCGGCCCACATCCGCACGTTGTCGAGGATGTACCGGCGGACCTCGTCCGAGTCCGGGCCGTCCAGGTTCAGGCCGCTGCCCCAGCCGGTGGACTGCTCGGTCAGGTAGGGACCGAACTTCGGCAGGTAGTTCCCGGAGGGACCCAGGTGGTTGTAGACGACGTCCTGCAGGACCGCCAGACCGGCTGCGTGGCACGCGTCCACGAAGCGCCGGTAGGCCTCGGGCCCGCCGTAGGAGGCGTCCACGGCGTACCAGCCGACACCGTCGTAGCCCCAGTTGTGCCGGCCGCCGAAGGAGTTCACGGGCAGCAGTTCCACGTGCGTCACCCCGAGCGAGACGAGGTGGCCGAGCCGGTCGACGGCCGCGGCGAGGGTGCCCTCGGGGGTGAAGGTGCCCACGTGGAGCTCGTAGATGACCGCGCCGCGCAGGGGCCGTCCGGTCCAGTCGCCGTCGTGCCAGTCGTAGGCCTCGGCGTCCACCAGCCGGGAGGGGCCGTGGACGGTGTCCGGCTGGCACCGCGAGCGCGGGTCCGGGAACGGTCCCTCGCCGTCCACGCGGTATCCGTAGCCCACGTCGGTGCCTCCGGGAGCGGTGGCCCCGGGCACCCACCACCCGTCCCCGGCCGGTTCCATCGGGAACGCCTGGGCGCCGGCCCACCGGTCGGCGCTGTCGTGGACGGCCCCCGGCTCGCGGTCGGTGACCATCAGCTCGACGGTCCCGGCCTCCGGTGCCCAGACCGACCACCGGGTGTCCCGTGGGTGCGCTGAGTGCCCCTGCTCCCGGGACGTTCCCCGGTCCCTCGTCTCCGTCATCGCAGCGTGTTCCCCTCCTCCGGCACCAGCAGGGCGACCGGGTGGTGTTCGAAGATCTCGGCCAGTCGGGTGGTCCCGTCCGTGAAGGCCCCGCCGAAACGGCGTCCGGTGACCAGGTCCACCACGGCCTGGCGGGGCAGCACCACGGCGGTGTCACCCCAGCCGCCCTCGTCGGCCAGTCCCAGCGGCCAGCGGGTGGCCAGGGTGATGCAGCCCCCGCGGGAGAACGCGACCACGTGATCGGCGGCCTCGCCGAGGACGTCCAGGTCCTGGTAGCGGTTGAACCACTCGGGGTGTTCCCGGCGGGCCCGCAGCGCCCGTGAGGTGACCAGCAGCTTCAGCCCGGCGGCGTACTCGGCGAGTGCCTCGCCGTCGATCTGGCCGGTGTCCTCGGCGGGCCGGGGGAACTCGGGGGTCCAGCCGCCGTCGAGCCGGGCCAGCAGCGCCGCCCGCTCGCGGAAGTCCACGGGCCGGCGGTTGTCCGGGTCCACGAGCGTGGGGAACGGGACCTCGGTGCCCTGGTAGACGTCCGGGATCCCGGGCATGGTCAGCTGGATGAGCTTCATGGCCAGCTGGTTCGAGACTCCGGCCACGGTGATCCGGTCGGCGACCGCCTGGACGGCCTCGCGCAGTTCCCCGGTGCCCGTGGCCCGTTCGGCGAGGTCTGCCAGGAGGGCCTCGAACCGCTCGTCCGGCTCGGTCCAGGTGGTGCGCGTGGCCGCCTCGCGCGCCGCCTTGAGCGCGTAGTCGGCCAGCCGCTGGGTCTCCAGGGCCGTGCCGTCCACCGGCCAGGCGCCCACGACCGTCTCCCACAGCAGCTTCTCGAACGGGCCGTCCCCGAGCGGGGCCATCTGCCGGAACCGTTCCAGGGCGGCCGTCCACTCCCGGGGGATCTCGGAGAGCACGTCGATCCGGGCGCGCACGTCCTCGCTGCGCTTGGTGTCGTGCGTGGACAGGGTGGTCATGGTGCGGGGCATCCGGGCCTGCCGGTCGGCCTGGGCGGCGTGGAAGGCGTCCAGGTCCAGGGCGAACGCCGACGGGTCCCCGCCGACCTCGTTGAGCGAGGCCAGCCGGGTGTACCGGTAGAACGCCGTGTCCTCCACGCCCTTGGCCATGACCATGCCGGAGGTCTGCTGGAAGCGCTCGGCCACCGGGTGGTCGGGATCCGCCAGCAACGGCATGAGGGCCTCGAGCACGTCGGCGAGCTCGGGACGGCGGCGCCGGGCCTCGGCCGCGGCGTCGTCCAGGTGCTCGCGGCCGGTGGGCAGGTAGGAGCGGTAGACGGGGAAGCAGGCCAGCAGCTCGGCCAGGGCGTCCTGGACCCGGTGCTCACCGTGCTCCTCGCCGTCGGCCTGCTCCCCGGGGATGACGCCGGGCACCAGCCGGGCCAGCCGCTCCACCTCGGAGCGCAGCATGCCATCCGCCACCGCCCTCTTGGTGCCGTGGATCATCTCCGCCCACACCACCTCCGCGTCCGGGTCCGCCCAGTCCCCGAGCCGGGCGGCCACCGCGTCCAGCTCGGGGGCCCCGGCCGGGTCGACGAGGACGCGGTCCACCTCGCCGAGGGCGTCGTAACCGGTGGTGCCGTCCACGGCCCACGCCGCGGGCATCCGCTCGCCGGGCTCGAGGATCTTCTCCCCCAGCAGGTAGATCCCACCCGTGGCCTGGCGCAGGTTCTCGAAGTAACCGCCCGGGTCGGCCAGTCCGTCCGGGTGGTCCACGCGCAGCCCGTCCACGAGCCCGTCCCGGACCCAGGACAGGATCTCCCGGTGCGTCTCGGAGAACACGCGCGGGATCTCGACCCGGACCCCTGCCAGCGAGTTGACCGCGAAGAAGCGGCGGTAGTTCAGCCGCTCGTCGGCCTCCCGCCAGGGCATCAGGCGGTAGTTCTGCAGCGCGTGGGCCGCCCGGGCCACGCGCTCCTCCTCGGGACGGTCCGCGGGAGCGCCGCCGCCGTCGGGACCGTCCGTGCCGGCCGCGACGGCGGCGCGCGCCGCCTCCTCGGTGCCCGGGGCCAGCGGATAGACGTTGTCGTAGTAGTGCAGTTCCCCGTCCACGATCCGCAACCTCGACAGCTCGGCCTCCGGGTCCTCCTCCGTGCCGTCACCCAGCACGGGCAGCCAGATCCGGCTGTCGCCGGCGGCCCAGTCGATGTCGAAGGCCATCGCGTACTTCGAGGCCCGGCCGTGCTTGAGCACGTCCCACCACCAGGCGTTGTCCTTCGGGGTGGCCACGCCCACGTGGTTGGGGACGATGTCCGCCAGGATCCCGCCGCCCGCCTCGTGGACCGCCTCGGCGAGCTCGCGCAGCCCGGCCTCTCCCCCGCGGGCATCATCCACGTGGGTGGGGTCCACCACGTCGTAGCCGTGGGTCGAGCCCTCCTCGGCGCCGAGCATCGGGGACAGGTACACCCAGTCCACGCCGAGGTCCCGCAGGTACGGCAGCACCGTACGCGCATCGTCCAGGGTGAAGTCACCGGTCAGTTGCAGGCGGTAGGTGGACGCGGGGACTCTCTGCGGACTGGTCACGTCTGCACGCTAGCAGGGTGACGGGCGCTGCGGCCCCGCTAGTTGGCCGGCGGCGCGGTGAGGTCCCGGCTGATGCGCGGTTCACCGGAGTCCTCGAAGATGATCACGACGTCCTGGTGGACGGTGCCGTCGGGCATGGTGAGGTCGGCGATCAGGGCGTTGCCCTGCCAGTTCTCCTGGTGGACGGACTCGACCCCGTACTTCTGGCGCAGGTTGTCGGCGATGCGCACGTTGGCCTGGGATGAGCCGAACACCGCATAGCTGATGCCCACGAGCCCGATCACCAGCACGCCCGCGCCCGCCAGGATCTCCCGCATCGAGTCACGCATCCGGTCGGGGCCGGCGTACCGCGCGTCCTGGTCGTCCAGGTGAAGGCGGTAGCGCTTGCGCCGCCACAGGCCGTGGGCCATGACCGCCGCGCCGGCCACCGCCATGAGGATGCCGATCCACTGGGCGACGAGGGGGGTCTGCAGGTCGATCGGTGCGTACATGCCTTCCATTGTCCCCCGCCCGGAGTGCTCGTGCTGCGCGGGTCGCTCAGGCCCCGGGGGTCTGCGAGAAGACGTCCTCACCGGTGAGCGGTTCCCCGTCGGCCTCGAAGTAGACCGTCGCGGCCCGGCGCACGGTGCCGTCGGCCAGGGTCAGGTCCGCCACCAGGAAGGCACCGCTCCAGCGCGCGTTGTCCACGGCCGTCACCCCGTACTTCGCCGCGAGGTTGCCGCGCACGTTCTGGTGCGTCTGCCAGGCACCCAGCGCGGCGAGGCCGGCCAGCACCCCGGCCACCGCCAGGCAGAGGTAGGAGACCACCTGCTCCACCCGGGTGTCGCGAAGGTGTGCCGGATCCGTGTTGCGGCCGGTGCGCCGCGCGTACGCGACGTGCCGGCGCCGCCGCCACACCGCGTGGCCGAGCACCGCGAGTCCGACCAGCACGAGCACGCCCGCCACCCACAGGGTGGCGACCGGGGACTGGAAGTCGACGGCCCGGTAGTCGACGGCAGCGGACGCCGATGCGGTCAGCGGCAGCGCCGGGACGGACAGGGACGCCAGGGCGGACAGGGCAGTCAGTGTGGACAGGGCAGTCAGTGGGGACAGGACGGGCGGTCCGGGCGTCATGGCAGGGGTTCTCCCCGGGCGGCGGTCCAGATCCGGTACCACTGGTCGGCGTCCATGCGGGCGGCGGCCTCCTCGGCGGTGGCGCTGGCGGCGATGCGCTCGGGCCGGGTGGTGCCCACGACCGGGCGGATGCCCCACGGCAGGCGCAGCAGCCAGGCCAGGACCACGACGTCGGCCGGGACGCCGAGTTCCCCGGCCACCCGGGTGACCTCCGCGGCGGCCGGGGCGTCGGCCGGTTCGGGGTCGGGCCGGGTGTACCGGCCCCGGCCGAGGGGCCCCCAGGCCTGCAGGTCGATGCCGCGCGCGGTGCAGAACCCGACGATGCCCTCCATGTCCCCGGAGGCATGGGCGTCCTGGTGGTTGGCCAGCACCACGGTCTCGATCAGCGTGCGGGCGTGCAGGCCCAGTTCGAGCTGGACGCAGGCCAGGGTCTCGGTGCCGCCGCTGGCCTCGCGCAGGGCGTCGTCGAAACGCCGGACCCAGGCCAGGCCCATGTTGGAGACGCCCAGGCGGCCCACGGAGCCGGCGGCCTTCAGCTCCAGGAACGCACCGACGGTCTCGGCCGGGTCGGTCAGCACGTCGGGGCGGTGGATGATCAGGGTCTCGACGTGGTCCGTCCGGAGCCGCTCCAGGGAGCCGGCCACCGCCGTGCGCAGGTGGGCGGCCGAGGAGTCGTAGCGGGTGGTCCCCGCACCGCGGGCCTGGCCGTACAGCGGCGAACCGCCGAGCCGGATCCCGCACTTGGTCTGGATGCGCAGCCCCCGCCGGAGTCCCGGATCGGCGGCCAGCACCCGGCCGAGCGTCTCCTCGGACCTGCCATGGGCGTAGATGTCCGCGGTGTCCAGGGTGGAGAGGCCGGCGTCGAGGGCGGCACGGAGCGCGCGGCGGGCCGCGTCCTGCGCGTCGCGCCACGCCTGGGGGGCCGGTGGCTCGGGGGCCCAGCCACCGCCCCAGCCCATGCAGCCGAGAATCGTCCTGGTCATGTGCGCCCGCCTACTTCAGCGAGACGTAGCCGCGCGTGCCGGCCATGTCGGCCAGCCGGTACACGCTGATCCAGAAGGGCTTGGTCCAGGGGTCCTGCACCAGCACGGTGTCGTTGTTCTCGTTGTAGCCCACCACGGGCATGTGGTGCCGCAGCGTGAACTTCCCGCCGGTCTTCTGCAGCTGCAACGGCGGCTGCTCGTCCGGGGTGGCCGCGATGTTGACCGCCGCCGGGACGCCGGCCTTGATGGAGCGCTTGAGGTCCTCGCGGATCCGGATCCGGTCCTCCCGGGTCGAGTCCTGGCCACGGATGGTGGTCACGGAGTAGCGCACGCCGGTCGGGGCGTTGTAGTCCATCACGCGGGCGACCTGGTGCAGCCAGGTGCCCTCGCGGTCGGTCTGGGCCTGCGTGGCCATGGCGGCCTGGGTGGTCTTGATGCCGAAGGCCTCCAGGGCGATCTTGATCGACGCCGGCCCGCACCAGTACCCGTTGGGCTGGGCCTCCCACGTCGTGTTCAGCACGGTGACGCCGTTCCGGGTGGTGGGCTTGCGCAGTGCACCGGTCCGGGCCAGTGCGGACTTGGCGTTGCCCATCTCGAAGTCCTTGATGATGTACCCGCCGTGCACCCAGCCGCGGTGCGTGCCGACGGTGATCTCCCGCCAGGTGGCCCCGCCGGCCGCCTGGCTGCGACCGGTGATGACGACCTTGGCGTTGCGCAGCAGCGAGGTGACCTTCGCGTGCTGGGTCCCCGTGCCCTTGCGCACGTTGAGCCCGTCGTCGGCGATGACCACGTAGCGGTAGGCCAGCGGGATCTCCGGCGCGGGGGCGGGCTGCGGCTTCGGCGCCGGCTTCGGGGCCGGTTTCGGGGCGGTGGCCGGCGGCGCGGGGGTGCCGTTCAGGTGGCTCTCGAGGGCGTAGAGGAACTGGGCGGTCTCGCCGCGGCTGATGTCCCGGCGGGGCTGGAAGGTCCCGTCGCCGTAACCGGCGACCACCCGAGTGGACGCCAGCCAGCTGGCGGCCCGGTAGAACGACGACGCGGGCTTCATGTCCGCGTACGGGGACGACCCCGGCGCCCGGTAGCCGGTGTCCTCGGCGAAGTTGACCATGAACTGGGCCAGTTCCCCGCGGGTGATGGGAGCCGTGATGCCGAACGATCCGTCCGCCCGCCCGGCCGAGTAGCCCTTCTCCTTCATCCAGGAGATGGCGGTGAAGCCGGTGCCGCCCGGGTTCACGTCCGAGAAGTCGCGGGCCGTCCCGGCCGAGTGGGCCTCACCGGACATCCGGTAGAGGAACATGGCGGTCTCACCGCGGGTGATCTCCCGTGCCTTGCCGAAGGAACCGTCCTGATAACCGGCGGTGAGCCCGCCGCAGGCCATCCACGTGATCGCCCGGTAGAACGAGCCCGACGGCGGCGCGTCGGTGAAGTCCTGCGCGCAGGGCCCGAGGTGGGTGGTGGCGGCCGGCGCCGCGTTCCTGGCGGAGTGCCCGGTGCGCCCGGCGGACGGGTCCACCGGGTCCAGGCCCTGGAGGGACTGCAGGACGGACTCGTCGAGCACCGGCAGGGTCTCGTCGAACTGGTCCGCCTGGTCCAGGGGGTTGAGGATCTCGGAGTCGGCCGCCGCCGGGGCGGCCAGGGCCACTCCCGGAAGCAGCAGTCCCAGGCTGAGGGCTGTCGCGAGGATGCGCCGGCGGTTCTTGCCGCGGGCAGGGGCATGACGGGACACGGGGCCGCCCTTCGTCGGTGGAGTGATGGGCGGAGATCTTCCCCTTCTCCGCCGCGAGGAGGGTAACCCACGCAGGTTACCGGCGGGTGACATGGACCACAGTAACCTACCGCGGGTCCCGTCCGGGCCGGTGGTGTGATGGGATATCCCCCATGAAGCTCGCCACGTACCGACTGCCCGGATCCGAACCGGACACCCCCGGAGCCACCTTCGCCGCCATCATCACCCGGACCGACGGTTCCCGCGCCACCGCGGCCGTCGAGCTGGAGGGCATCATCGACGTCGGGGACTTCCTGTACCAGCCGGAGCCGACCCGCACCGAGCTCGTGGAGGCCGCCCTGGCGGCGGCCGAGGAGGATCCCACCCGGGTCCTGGACGCCACCCAGCTGGAGCCGGCCACGCTCATCCCGTTCCCCACGAAGGTGTTCTGCATCGGGCTGAACTACCGCAACCACATCCTGGAGACCGGCCAGGAGCTCCCCGAGTACCCCGCGATCTTCACGAAGTTCGCCCAGTCCCTGACCGGCGCCTCCGATCCGATCGAGGTCCCGGCGGAGGACCACCGCCTCGACTGGGAGGGTGAGCTGTGCGTCGTCATCGGCGAGCCCGGCCGGCGGATCCCGGAGGCGGAGGCCGAGCAGCACATCGCCGGATACGCCGTGGCCAACGACGTCTCCCTGCGCGGTTACCAGGGACGGACCACCGAGTGGACCCAGGGCAAGGCCTGGGAGGAGATGAGCCCGGTCGGGCCCTGGCTCGTGACCCCGGAGGAGTTCACCGAGGGAGCGCGGATCACCACCCGGGTCAACGGGGAGGTCATGCAGGACGACTCCACCGGGGACCTGGTCTTCGACGCCCGCAAGCTCGTGTCCTACCTCTCGGACATCGTCACCCTGCTGCCCGGGGACCTCATCCTCACCGGCACCCCGGCCGGCGTGGCCCTGGCCCGCAAGGACGCCGAGGGCCGGCGGCCGTGGCTGAAGGCCGGTGACGTGCTGGAGACCGAGATCGAGGGCCTGGGCCTCCAGCGGAACGAGATCCGCTGATGCAGGCCGACGGCACCGCCTTCACCACGTGCGACCTGTTCGACGCGGACAGGACCCTGCAGTCGTGCTCCCTGCAGTTCCGCGACCTGGGCGGGCGGGCCCGGTTCTCCGGGACCGTGCGCACCATCCGGTGCCACCGGGACAACGGGCTGGTCAAGCAGCTGCTGAACTCCCCGGGGAACGGCGCCGTGCTGGTGGTGGACGGGGCCGGCTCCCTGGAGTCCGCCCTGATGGGTGACCTGATCGCCGGCGCCGCCGTGCGCAACGGCTGGGCCGGCGTCGTCATCAACGGCGCCATCCGCGACCGGGCCGTGGTGCGCACCCTGGAGCTGGGGGTCAAGGCCCTGGGGACGAACCCGCGCACGTCCGCCAAGGACGGTGCCGGCGAGGTGGACGTGACCGTGGAGTTCGGCGGGGCGGCCTTCACCCCCGGGGCGCGGCTGTGGGCGGACGAGGACGGCATCCTCGTCACCCCGGCGGCCTGAGCACCGGCCGGGACCCACGCCGTGATCCCCCTGACGCCCCCTGAGACCCCGCCGCCGGGCCCTCCTGCCCGGCCGGTGAGCCTGGGTGTCCTCGGTGCCGGACGGGCCGGCACCGCGCTGGCCCGGGGCGCCCACTCGGCCGGCATCCCGGTGCGGATCGCCGCGAGCAGGCCGCCGCGGGCCCTGCGGTTACACCTGGCGCAGTACGCCCCGCACGCCACGGCCGTCCCGGCGGCGGAGATCGCCGGTGACCCCGCCGGCACCTCCCGGGACTCCGGGGATCCCGGGGCCCGGCCGCTCGTGGTGCTCATGGTCCCGCAGGAGGACCTGGACGCCGTGGACCCGGACTGGGTGCGCGGCACCGTCCTGGTGGACGCCACGAACCGCTGGGCGGACGAGCCGCTTCCCGAGTGGTTCGAGGACGCCCTGGGCCGGGGCCTGTCCAGTTCGGAGGCGGTGGCCCGCCGGTTCCCGGGTGCGGCCGTGGTCAAGGCCCTGAACCACATCAGCCACTGGGACCTGGACACCGCGGGCCGGGGCGCCGCCACGGAACGGCGCGGCCTGGGGGTCGCCGGGGACGACGCCGGCGCCGTCCGGCAGGTCGCCGACCTCACCCGGCGGCTGGGCTTCGATCCCGTGGAACTGCCCCGCCTGGCGGCCGGCAGGCTCCTGGAGCCGGACGGCAGGGTCTTCAACCAGCCGTTGTCCGCGGACGGGCTCCGGCGGGCGCTGGGCGTGGCTGACGCCTGAGCGCAGCCCCGTCGGGCCCCTGCCGGCGCCCCCGGGAGGCGCGGTACCGTGAGGCCATGACGAACCCGCGTGCCGCACGGCGGCCGATCGCCGTCGTCCCCTTCCTCGGCCCCCTCCTCCTGGCCCTCGGGCTGGTCGCCGCGGCCCCGGCAGCGCTTCTCGTCACGGCCGCACCGGTGCACGCCGTCCCGGTGCAGGAACTGATCCTGGCCGACGAGGCCGGTGTCATCCACGAGCCCACCCTGCGGGCCGGGGTCGAGGGGGTCTCCTTCCACGAGCCGACCACCGTGGTGGTCCTCACCGAACGCGGCACGGCGGACTCGGACTTCAACGAGCGGGTCCTCGCCTACGCCCGCCAGAACCATCCGGAGTGGATCTCCCCGGACGGGCAGAAGTGGGCGGACGGGCTGTTCCTGTTCGCCGTCGACCCGGACGGACGGCACGTCGGGACCTACTTCGGCGAGGACCGGAAGGTCAGCACGAGCGTCCAGGAGGACATCCAGGAGGATACCAAGGACCTGCTCGCGGACGCGCAGTGGACGGACGCGGCCGTGCAGGGGGTACGCTCCGCGGCGGCGGTGATGAACCGGCCCTGGTACCGGTCACCGGCCCTGTGGATCTCCGGCGCGGCGGCCGTGGCCGCCGGCGGGGGCGCCGCGATCACCGCCGCGGCCGTGCGCCGGTCCCGGCGGAGGACGACCCGCGAGCTGCTCGGCCGCGGCCGGGAGGCGTTCGCCTCGGTGAGCATGGACCTGCAGGCCACCGAGCTCAACGCCCGGACCGTGCCCACCGGTTCCCGTTACGGCGCCATGGTGCTGGAGCGGTACCGCACCTTCCACGATCGCTACGTCCGCGCCGCCGCCGAGAACGACCGGCTGGCCGGGATCGAGGACCGGCGCCTGCACCGCCGGGAGCACCGCGATGCGGTCGAGGAGTTCACCCGGACCGCGGAGGCGCTCGACGCCCTGGACGACACCGTGGTGGACTCCAACACGTTCCTGAACCTGCAGCACGGCTGGCCGGGCGCGTGGGACCGGCAGACCGCGCCACTGCGCGAGGACCTGGCCGAGATCGACCGGCTCGACGGTACCGACGGCCCCGATAACCGCGATGGGCTGACCCCGGCCGCCACGGCGCCGCTGCGGTCCTTCCGCGTGGAGGCGGAGCAGGAGCTCCAGCGACTCGGTGCGTCCCTGGCCGAGGGCACCGTCGCCCCCGACGACGCCCTGGACGCGCTGGCCGCCCTGCGGTCCCGGCTCACGGACCTGCTCCAGGACGCGGCGACGTCCGGCATCGATGCCGCGGCGGCCTCGGACGCCGAGCGGACGCTGATGGCGCAGGCCCTGGAGGCCGAACGCGAGCGCTCCTCCAAACGCCCGGGGTCCATCCTGGACACCGTGCACCAGCCGGGCTGGTTCTGGACGGCGGCCGCCTTCCACCACGGCTACCGCACGGGGGTGGACCAGGTCACCCACGCCCGGGAGCAGGCCGCGCAGTCCTCCGCGAGCACGGGGTACGGGGCCTCCGGCGGGAGCTTCTCCGGGGCCGGGTCGTCGTCGCGGTTCTGACCGGGAATGTCCACGAGCACAGATTGGTTCAAATTTATATGACCTCTGCAGAACGCGCCGGCCGCCAGGATCCGCTGGCCTTCTACCTCGACAAGTCCGACAAGGCCTCCTGGAAGGCCGTGGGCGCCCTGTCCCTGGCGGCCAAGAACGCCGCGCACGCCGCCGGACTGAACGACCAGCTCGTGGAACTGGTGAGCCTGCGGGTGTCCCAGATCAACGGCTGCGCCTACTGCCTGCACGTGCACACGCGCAAGGCGATCGAGGCCGGACTGGACGACCAGCGCCGCGGGCTGGTGGCCGCCTGGCGCGACGCCGACATCTACACCGACCAGGAGAAGGCCGCCCTGGACCTGGCCGAGATGGTCACCACGCTGCCGGGCATGGAGGACCGGGACGCCACCCAGCTGCTCTCCCACTCCTACCTGACGGATGAGCAGTACTCCGCGGTGCAGTGGCTGGCGATCACCATGAACGTCACCAACCGCATCTCCATCCTGTCCCACCACCCCGTGCGGCGCACCGCGGAGGCACCCGGGCTGTGAACCGTCCGACCGTGTGCACCGCCGTCCCGCCCATCCCCCACCGAGACCACGGAGGAATCCCGTGAGCAACACCGAGACCCACCCCGAGGAACGGATCTGCGAGAGCGGTCCGCCGACCGCCCCGGCCCGGGACGGTGCCCGCCCCCGGTTCACCGAGGGTCTGTCCGACGGCGTCAGCGCCCTGGAGGGCCGGTCGGGACCGGTCGAGCTGCTGGAGCCCCGCAGGGTGCCGCTGGGCGGACCGCGGGCCATGACGGTCAAGCGCACCCTGCCCCAGCGGGCCCGCTCGCTGATCGGCGCCTGGTGCTTCCTGGACTTCTACGGTCCGGACGACGTCTCCGCCACCGGGGGCATGGCGGTGCCCCGGCACCCGCACACCGGGCTGGCCACCGTGTCCTGGCTGTTCACCGGCCAGGTGGACCACATCGACTCGGCCGGCAACTGGGCCACGGTGCGTCCCGGCGAGGTGAACCTGATGAACGCCGGGACCGGCATCACCCACTCGGAGTTCTCCAGCGCGGACACCGCCGTGCTGCACGGCGCCCAGCTCTGGTACGCCTTCCCGGACCACGCCCGGTTCACCCCGCCCTCGCTGGAGTCCCACCGGCCCGAGCCCGTCACCGGGGACGGATACACGGCCCGGGTGTTCCTCGGCTCCCTGCTCGGCCACACCTCGCCGGTGCGGACCCACATCCCCCTGACGGGGGTCGAACTGCGGCTCCAGCCGGGTGCGGTGCTGCAGGTGACCGTGCCGGCCGGGCACGAGCACGGACTGCTGCGGGTCACCGGGGACGTGTCCCTGGACGGGGTGCCGATCCCCGAGGACCACCTCGGCTACGTGGGCACCGGCCGGGACCGGATCACCATCACCGCCGGCGCGCAGCCGGTCACCGCCCTGCTGATCGGCGGGGAACCGCTGAACGAGCAGATCGTCATGTGGTGGAACTTCGTGGGGCGTTCCCACGAGGAGATCGTCGCCTGGCGCGCGGCCTACCAGTCCGAGATGGGCTTCGAGGCCCCCGCGCCCGGTTCACCGCTGGCGGGCTCCGGTACCCGGGCCGCCCAGCCCGACGGCGGCGCGGCCCTGGGCGCCCCGGTGTCCGGTGAACGCCTGGCCCGGCTGCTCGACGACGCCTACGACGACGGCCGGCCCTTCCCGCAGTTCGGCGACTTCCCGCCCGGGCAGCCCGCGCCCATCCCGGCTCCACCGCTGCCGACCAGCCGGATGAAGCCGCGCGCCAACCCACCGTCCCGGTGACGACCGCCGCGACCAGACCCCGTGAACCGAGAGGAACGACCATGACCGAGCAGGACACCCACCGGTCCCCCACCCTGGAGGATCCCCGCGTCGTGCTGGGCCGCACGCCGCGCTTCGAGATCCACGTCGACGACTCCGGCGAGCCGGCCGGCACGACCTACATCAAGGACCTCGAGACCGCCGCCGGCGTCAGGCAGCGGATCTTCCCGCACACCGAGGTCAAGGAGGAGTTCGGCGGTCACGGCCTGGCCTCGACACTGGTCCGCCGGGCGCTGGACGCATCCATCGCCGAGGGCTTTGAGATCGTGGCGGTCTGCCCCTACGTGAAGGGCTGGGTGGCGAAGCACCCGGAGTACCAGGAGCACGTGGTGCCCACGACCCCGGAGCACCTGCAGGCGCTGGACCACCGCTGATCCGCCCGGCCGCGACGCGCCGGGGACGACGAAGGGCCCGATCCGGATGGATCGGGCCCTTCAGTGGTCGGGGTGACAGGATTTGAACCTGCGGCCTCGTCGTCCCGAACGACGCGCGCTACCAAGCTGCGCCACACCCCGTGGAGAGTGGTTCCGCACCGTGACCGGCGGGGAACCACAGTGGTCCATCCTAGACCTCGTGACCCCGAAACGCCAAAACGTGCCGTGGGAGACCCCCGCGCCGGTGGTTCCCGGGGTCATTCGGGGTCGTCAGAGGATCGCGCGCCCCGGGTTCAGGACCCCGTGCGGGTCCAGGAGGTCCTTGATGCCCCGCTGGATCTCCACGACGGCGCCGGACTGTTCCCACTGGAGCCAGCGCAGCTTGTAGGAACCGATCCCGTGCTCGCCGGTGATGGTCCCGCCCATGTCCAGGGCCAGCCGCACGGACTCGTCCAGGGCAGCGTCCAGCCGGGCCTGGGCGGTCCCCTCATCGTCCGCGGCGATCCAGAACGAGGGGTGCAGGTTGCCGTCCCCCGCGTGCGCCACGACCTTCAGGCTCACCGCGTGGTCCACGGCCATCCGTTCCAGCCCGTGCACGTAGTCCACCAGGCGCGAACGCGGCACCGCCACGTCCTCCCCGACGGCGATCAGGGTGGGCACGTCGTCCCCGCGGGCGTGCCGGCGCAGGTCCACCAGGCCGGTCGCCTCGGCGTCACCCACCGGGGTCATGGTCCCGCCCAGGGCCTCGAGCTCGGCCCGGATGACGGACATCTCCTCGAGCGCCCCGTACCCGTCGGTCTGCACCAGCAGCATGGCCGACCCCCGCGCGCACAGGGTCGAGCCGTGGGCCCCGTCGAGGGCCTCCATGGTCCCGCGGTCCATGATCTCCAGGATCGCCGGCTGCACACGGGCCGCGCCGATCGCCAGGACGCCCGCGGCCGCCGTCGGGAAGTCCGGGAACCAGGCCGCGGCGGTCTCCACGCGCGCCGGGGACGGGCGCAGCCGTACCGTGATCCCGGTGATGACGCCCAGCGTGCCCTCGGATCCGGTGAACAGCGCGGTGAGGTCGTAACCGGCCACGCCCTTGAGCGTCGCGGTACCGGTCCGGATGAGCGTGCCGTCCGCGAGCACGACGTCGAGCGCCAGCACCGAGTCCCGGGTCACCCCGTACTTCGCGCAGCGCAACCCGCCGGCGTTGGTGGCCACGTTGCCGCCGATCGTCGAGATCCGGTAGCTCGCCGGGTCGGGGGCGTACATCAGCCCGTGGGGCGCGACGGCGTCCCCCAGGCGGGAGTTGATGACGCCCGGTTCCACGGTGGCCGAGCAGTCCTCCGGATCGATCGACAGGATGCGGTCCATGCGCTCCAGGGACAGCACCACGCAACCGGGCAGGGCGTGCCCGCCACCGGACAGTGCGGTGCCCGCCCCGCGGGGGATGACGGGGAATCCGTGTCCGGAGGCCAGCCGCATCAGCCGCTGCACGTGGTCGGTGGACTCGGCGTAGACCACCGCCTCCGGCACGGCCGGCGTCCAGTCCGTGCGGGGTCCACGGTCGGTGGCGCAGGCCTGCCGGCCCTCCTCGCTGAGGTCGAGCAGCTCCGGGGCGAAGGCCTCGGCCAGCAGGCGGCGCAGGTCCTCTCCCCCCGGGCCGTGGGCGGTGCGAACGGGGGTGCGGGGATCCGTCTGTGGCATGGACCCATGGTAGGCGGAGTGATCCGGGACGCTTCACCGCGGCCCGGGACCCGGGTCATAGACTGGGGGTCAGCTCCGGCGACCGCAGCGCCCTCGGCGGCACGGGAACCGGCCCCGACGTGCACCGCGCGAGACCTCGAGGAGAGCCGTGGCCACCAGTGACGACACGACCGGTGGGCTCGGCGCGTTCCTGGTGTCCCGGCCGAACCTGGTCGGCCTGGCCGCGTTCCTGGCCGTGTTCATCGTCGTCATGCTCCTCTCCCCGTCGCCGCTGGCCGCCGTCATCGCGGGACTCCTCGGGTACGGAGCGGGGTACCTCCTGACCCCGTCGACGCGCAGGACCTACGCCTCCGGCATTCCCGTGCACGGCGCCACCGGTGCCGAGATGGCCGAGCGGCTGGCCGAGTTCCAGCAGTCCGTGCGCGCCAACCGGGGGCGGATCCCCCCGGAGGCCGACCGGGAACTGGGCGTGATCGTGCTGTCGCTGCGGGAGATGATCGACCGCTGGCAGGACGTCCGGCGGGCCCCGGAACAGCGGATGGCCCTGGAGTCGATCGTCTACCAGTACCTGCCGAACACCCTCGAGGTGTTCCTGCGCCTGCCCGACTCCGCCAAGCCGCAGGCCGCTCCCGAGTGGATCGCCCAGCTGAAGCTGCTGGGGACCGAGGTGGCCGGCAGTCGCACCTCCGTCCTGCAGCACGACCTGGAGGCCATGCGCGCCAACGGCCGGGTCCTGGAGCAGAAGTTCGAGGACGGCGACCTGAGGATGTTCAGGGAACACGGCCTGTAGACGGCACCGTGTTCCCGGGCCGCGACGCCGCGCCCGGACGCGGGAGCGGAGTGGGCGGTCCGAGGGGCACGTGAATCCACCCCTCGCGCCGGGCCCGAGCGCGCAGTGCCGCCGGCGGCCCGTGGGTCCTGCCCAGGTGCACCTCGCGGGCCACCAGGGCGGCCAGCACGGCGTCCAGGACGTCGTCGTGCGCCAGGCAGGCCTCGCGGTAACCGGTGAGGTCGAGCCACGGGACGAGCTGCTCCAGCGCACCGATCAGGGCCGCCCGCGCCGGGCGGTGGTCGTCCTTCTTGTAGGCCCGGTACGGCAGCCCCCAGGTGCGCAGCGCGGCCGCGGGGTAGACCTCGCAGGCCAGCCCGTCGCCGTCGGGCCCCACGGCGTGCCCCGCGGCCCGCAGGCGGGCCGCCAGGTTGGCCCACCGCAGCGCGGGATAGGCGATGCGGTCCGTCGAGACGCTGAGCGGGGTCAGCCCGGTCAGTTCCCGCACCGCGGCGTCCGTGGCGCGCAGGGCCAGTCCCCGCCGCCAGTCCGGGCCGGTGTCCGCCACGGGGTGCAACCGGCCCCCGCTGTGGTCGGTGATGAGCCGGACGAATGACTCGGGCCAGCCGAAGGGGACGTCCACGCCGGACCGGTCACCGGCACCGATGGCCTCGAGCACCTCGTCGTCGTCAGCACCGAGCGCGGCACGTTCCACCGTCAGGGTTCCCCGCCCCTCGTCCTGGACCAGGACGGCCAGCCCGGTGCGCTCCGGGGCCGCGGCCAGGTCCACCCCGACGAAGCGCCGGACTGCGGCGCCTGCCGGCCTCACGCCGTGACGGGGCGGACCGTGCCGCCGGCGAAGCGCGCGTAGCCGTCCAGCACCGGATGCCAGTCCCGCCGGAACGAGGGCACCCCGCTCCCCCGGACGGTCACGAGCGTCTGCGTCGCGGACGCGATGGTGAACTCGAGGGTGACGTCCAGGCCCGTGCTGGCGGCCTGGCCTCCGGGGGCGCCGAACCAGCGCAGGGACAGCGAGGCGCCCTCGGTCCCGACGACGTCCGCCCACCGGTGTCGGGACCCGTCCAGTCCCTCCTCGAGGAGTGTTCCCTCCTCAAAGCCCAGGTGGCCGTCCTCACCGCACGCGCGCAGTGCAACCGGCCACCAGAGGTGGACGTACTCCAGGAACGCCTCGACGGCCCGGTCCGCCGCCAGGGGGACCTCCGCCGCGAGGGAGGCGGGCGCCTCGTCCGGCACCTGCTTCGCGTCAGGGGCCGCGGCACGGGCGGTGCCGTCCGACGGGGGCTGGGCGAACGGATCCAGGAAGAGGCTGTCGGACATGACCTCCATCCTCCCATCGTTCCGCGGGCCCGGTCCTCCCCCCTGGTGGGGGTGGGGTGGTTAAACGCAGGAGCCCTGGACCGTGTGGTCCAGGGCTCCTGGTTAATGGTTGTCCGGCGGCGTCCTACTCTCCCACATCCTCCCGGATGCAGTACCATC
>NZ_CALMQR010000110.1:0-28036 GCF_937871995.1 uncultured Citricoccus sp.
GGTGGCCGGGCCGGATCCCGGTCGGGCCCTTGCTACAGTGGCGACCATCGCAATCGAAAGGTAGACCGTGGAGATTCGTCGGATCCGCATCGCGTCCGTCGGCAATGAATTGCTGGCCGGCGTGGGCGACCCCCGTGCCCTGGGCTGGCTGGGACGCGTCCTGGCCAAGACCTCGGCACCGGGTGTCCAGCTGGAGAGCTACGTGCTCGCCTGCCCGGGAGAGGGCACCGAGGCACTGTCCCAGCGCTGGCAGGCGGAGTCCGCACGGCGGTACGGGCAGGACACCGAGAACCGGCTGGTCATCGGCCTGTCCGACCTCGACCTGGACCTGGAGTCCTCCACGGCCCGGGCCCGGCTGAACCTCGCCAACGTCCTGGACCGTGCCGCCCAGCTGGACATCGCCACCCTCGTGGTCGGCCCCGTGCCGTCCCTCGACGGGGAACGCAACGCCCGGCTCTCCGAGCTGAACGCGGCGTACATGGACGTGGCCGACCGCCGGCACCACTACTACGTGGACACCTTCACCCCGCTGGTCAACCACGAGCAGTGGCGCAACGACCTCGCGGCCGGCCAGGGGTTGCCCGGGCAGGCCGGATACGGGCTCATCGCCTGGCTGGTGCTCCACCGCGGGTGGTACCAGTGGCTGAACGTGCCGGAGCCCACCGCCTGACCCCCGTGCCGGCGTCGCGGCCGGCCGGACCCCGCGGAGGTGCACCGCTTTGTCCGGCACCGGCGGGGTATGCGAAACTGAATGGTGCTGTCACGCACCGGGACAGCACAGGAACGCGCCCGTGCGGCGCGGGTCCGTTCCCATCACCGGAAGGAAACGCGATGAGCAAGCGTGGACGCAAGCGGCGCGATCGCCGCAAGGGCGGCGCCAACCACGGCAAGCGGCCCAACACCTGAGGCCCGGCCGGAGGCAATGCCCCGGAATGCACCAGACCCCGCCGGTCAGGACG
Organism: uncultured Citricoccus sp.; assembly: GCF_937871995.1. Lineage (NCBI taxonomy): Bacteria > Bacillati > Actinomycetota > Actinomycetes > Micrococcales > Micrococcaceae > Citricoccus > uncultured Citricoccus sp. The sequence goes on from NZ_CALMQR010000110.1 coordinate 960, forward strand.
GTCGAACCGTCCCGGCCGGCGGGGTCTGTTGCGTCTGGGGCCGGTCCTGCCGGCGGGCCGTCCGCAGCGGACGGCCCGGGGTCAGTGGCCTGCCTCCACCCGGATCTGGCTGATCCGCGCCATGATGTTCACCTTCAGGGCGTCCGGCGCCTTCTCGGTGCAGCTGCGGCGGACCACGGAGCGGATGATGCACTCCAGGTCATACTCGTGGGCACACTCCGTGCACTCCTCCAGGTGGCTGCGCACCTCCTCGAGGTCCTCGTGCGTCAGCGCACCGTCGAGGTACTCGTAGAGCCGCTGGATCCGGGCGTCCTCACAGTCGCCGATCTTCTCGCAGTCCGCGCTCATCTGCCCGCCTCCTGTTCTTCGGTCCCGCCGGTGGCGCCGGCGTCGGATTCCGCGTTCTTGCTGGTCGTGGTCTTCGTGCCACCCTTCTTCGGGGCGGCCTTCCGTGTCCTCGGGGTCTTCGGCTCGACCGTGATGCCGCGCTCGCGGGCGTAGTCCGTCAGCAGTCCGCGCAACAGCTTGCGCCCGCGGTGCAGCCTGCTCATCACCGTGCCGATGGGGATGTCGAGGATCTCCGCGATCTCCTTGTAGGCGAACCCCTCGACGTCCGCGAAGTACACCGCGAGCCGGAACTCCTCCGGGATCGCCTGCAGGGCGTCCTTGACGTCGGAGTCCGGCAGGTGGTCCAGGGCCTCCGTCTCGGCGGAGCGCAGCCCGGTGGAGGTGTGCTGGGCGGCCTTGGCCATCTGCCAGTCCTCGACCGTGTCCGTGGCCGCCTGCTGCGGCTGCCGCTGGCGCTTGCGGTACAGGTTGATGTACGTGTTCGTCAGGATCCGGTAGAGCCAGGCCTTGAGGTTGGTCCCCGGGCGGTACTGGTGGAAGGACGAGTAGGCCTTCGTGTAGGCCTCCTGGACCAGGTCCTCGGCGTCCTGCGGGTTGCGCGTCATGCGCATGGCCGCCGAGTACAGCTGGTCCACGTACTCCAGGGCATCGCGCTCGAAGCGCTGACGGCGGGCGGCGTCGGACTCCGCGGTGAGGTCCACCTCGGGGTCATCGTGCTCGGAGGGAGCCTGGGCGGTCTTGTGCGTTTCCATCGTCGCCCAGTCTACGTCCGCGGCAGGTCCTGCCAGGGTCGCTGCACCAGGGGCCATGGAACCGTCCCTTCACTCGTCTCGCTCGTCATCGTCCGGCACCGGCCGGGCCGGTGCCACCGTCCTCGTGGCGGTACCGGGTACAGCAACCCCCCGGGCGCGGATATTCCGCGGCCGGTATCTTGGGTGGGTGACCACAACAGCCTCGGCCTCCCCCCTCACCGACCCCTGGCCCGCCCCCGAGCCGACCGGTCCGGTCCGCGGCACGGTGCGTGTCCCGGGATCGAAGTCGCTGACCAACCGCTACCTCGTCCTCGCCGCGCTGGCCCAGGGGCCCAGTGTGCTGCGGGGCGTCCTGGACAGCCGGGACTCCCGCCTGATGATCCGGGCCCTGACGGCCCTGGGTGCCGTGGTGGAGCACACCGGCCCCGGTACCGTGCGCGTCACCCCCCTTCCCGACGGCGGCGCGGGCGCCGGTGCGCCCGCCCCCGGTGACGGGGCCCCGGCCGGGCGCACGGTGGACTGCGGCCTGGCCGGCACCGTGATGCGCTTCGTGCCCCCGATCGCCGCCCTCGTGGCCGGTCCCACCCGCTTCACCGGTGACGAGGCCGCCCTGGCCCGCCCGATGCGTCCGGTCCTGGCGGCGCTGGCCGCGCTCGGGATCACCGTGGACGGCCCCGGCACGGAGCGCGGGACCCTGCCGTTCACCGTGCACGGCACCGGCGGCGTCGAGGGCGGCCGGATCGAGGTCGACGCCTCGGGGTCCAGCCAGTTCGTCTCCGCACTGCTGCTGGCCGCCCCCCGGTTCCGCCGGGGACTGCACCTGGTGCACACCGGGGACGCGGTGCCGAGCCCGGAGCACGTGGCGATGACCGTGAGCGTGCTGCGCCGCTGCGGGGTGGAGGTGGACGACTCCGTCCCGGGCCAGTGGCGGGTCTCCCCCGGCCCGGTGCGCGCCCTGGACCTGGCGGTGGAACCGGACCTGTCCAACGCGGGGCCGTTCCTGGCCGCGGCCGTGGTGACGGGCGGCCAGGTCCGCGTGCCGGACTGGCCCGCCGGGACCACGCAGATCGGCGACCGCTGGCGGACCATCCTGCCCGCGTTCGGTGCCACTGTGGACTTCTCCCCGGACCCGGAGGGGCACACCGGCACCCTGACGGTGACCGGTGCCCTGACGGAGACCGGCCACCCGCGGATCACCGCCCCCGGGGACCTTCCGGACACCGGCGAGCTGGCGCCCACGGTCGCGGCCCTGTGCCTGCTGGCGGAGGGCCCGGGACGCCTGTCCCGGATCGGGCAGCTGCGCGGCCACGAGACCGACCGCCTGACGGCACTGGCCGCCGAGACGCGGCGGATGGGCGGTCAGGTCGAGGAGGGCCCCGACTACCTCGCCTTCCGGGGGACGGGCGGCTCTCCTGACGCCGAGGGCACGGGGACCACCGGAGAGTCCTCCGCCCTGCACGGGGCGACCCTGGAGACCTACCACGACCACCGGATGGCCACCTTCGCGGCCGTCGTGGGACTGGCGGTGCCCGGAGTGCTGGTGCGGGACGTGGGCACCACCGCCAAGACCATGCCCGACTTCCCCGAGCTGTGGACCCGGTTGGTGACCGGGGACGGCGACCGCGCATGAGCCGGCCCGGGCGCGGTTTCGACCCGAAGCGCTGGGACGAGTCCGACGTGCGCTCGCGCCCCAGCAAGAGGGGTTCGCGCCCGCGCACCAAGGAACGGCCCGCCCATGAGGATGCCGTCACCGGCCGCGTGGTCACGGTGGACCGCGGCCGGTACACGGTGTACCTGCCGGGCCGGGAGGGGTTCCACACCGTCACCGCCATGCGCGCCCGTGAGCTGCGCCGAAACCCGGTGGTCACCGGCGACCTCGTGGGGCTCGTCGGGGACCTCTCGGGCCTGGAGGGGAGCCTGGCCCGGATCGTGCGGATCGAGGAGCGCAGCACCGTGCTGCGGCGTTCCGCCGACGACTCCGACGCCTACGAGCGCGTGGTGGTGGCCAACGTGGACCTGCTGGTCATCATGGTGGCCGCGGCCAATCCCGAGCCCCGCACCGGGTTCATCGACCGTGCCCTGGTGGCCGCCTATGACGCGGGGATCGAGCCGCTGCTGTGCATCACCAAGACGGACCTGCGCGACCCTGCCGGGCTGCTGGCCCACTACCGGCACCTCGGTCTGGAGGTGCTCACCTCCGGTGCCGCGGGCAGCGGGTCCGGTGACGGCGATGCCCGCCTGGACCCGGCCCTGCTGCGCTCCCTGCGGTCCCGGCTGGAAGGCCACATCTCCGTGCTGGTGGGCCCGTCCGGCGTCGGGAAGTCCACGTTGCTCAACGCCCTGACCGGCACCCGGCGGGCCACCGGCCATGTCAACGCGGTCACCGGCCGCGGGCGGCACACCTCCTCCTCCGCCCTGGCGATCCCGTTGCCGGCCGAGGGCTCCGCCGATGACGCGCCGTCCGTGGACCCCGGCGGGGAGCACGAGTCCTGGGTGGTGGACACCCCCGGGATCCGCTCGTTCGGCCTGGGCCTGGTGGACCGCGATCGCGTGGTGGAGGCCTTCGAGGACCTGGCGCCGGCCCTCGCGGACTGCCCGCGGGGCTGCACGCACGCCGCCGGGGAACCCGGGTGCGCGCTCGACGCGTGGGTGGCGGGCGGCAACGCCGGCACGTCCGGCGCCGAGCGGCTGGCCTCGCTGCGCCGCTTGCTGGACGGGCGCTCCGACGATGAGTGGTGAGCCGCCGGCCACCGGTCGTGCCGATGGCGCTGAGCCCTGCGGCCTCGCGGTAGCGTGGCCTGCATGAGCGATGCGCCCAAGAACTACACGGACGACCTCCGGCTGGCCCACATCATGGCCGACTCGGTGGACTCCCAGACGATGTCCCGCTTCAGGGCGCAGGACCTGAGGATCGACACGAAGCCGGACCTCACCCCCGTCACGGACGCGGACCGCGCGGCCGAGGAGCTGATCCGCGGGAACCTCTCCCGGGCCCGCCCGCGGGACGCGGTCCTCGGGGAGGAGTTCGGCGAGACCGGCCACGGCCCGCGGCGCTGGGTGATCGACCCCATCGACGGGACCAAGAACTTCGTGCGCGGGGTGCCGGTGTGGGCGACCCTGATCGCGTTGATCGACGACGGCGAGCCCGTGGTGGGCGTGGTCTCGGCCCCGGCCCTCAACAGGCGCTGGTGGGCCGCGAAGGGCACCGGCGCGTTCATGGGCAAGTCACTGGCCTCGGCCACGCGGATCCACGCCTCGAACGTGTCCCGGATCGAAGATGCCTCCCTGTCCTACTCCTCCCTCGAGGGCTGGCGCGAGCGGGGCAACATCCGGGACTTCCTGGAACTGACCTCCACCGTGTGGCGCACCCGCGCCTACGGTGACTTCTGGTCCTACATGATGGTCGCCGAGGGCGCCGTGGACATCGCCTGCGAGCCCGAGCTCGAGCTGTACGACATGGCCGCCCTGGTGCCGATCGTCACCGAGGCGGGGGGCCGCTTCACCTCGCTCGAGGGCGAGGACGGCCCGTTCGGGGGCAACGCGCTGGCTACCAACGGCCTGCTCCACCCCGACGCCCTCGAGGCCCTCAACCCGGACCTGATCGGCCAGACGCAGGCCTGATGAGCGGCCGGGATCCCGGTGCGGGCCGGGACCAGGCCCCGCCGCGCGAGTCGCTCACCGCGGCGATGGTCCTGGCGGTGGCCGCGGGCGGGATGGCCGGGACGCTGGCGCGGTGGCTGCTGGTCGAGGTCGTCCCCTCCCCCGCGGACTCCCCCGTCCCCGGCTGGCTCATGCTCTCGGTCGTCAACCTGCTCGGCGCCTTCCTGCTGGGATTGCTCACCGCACGGGCCTCCCGGCGGCCGCTGCCGCGCTGGCTGCGGGCCGGTCTCGGGGTGGGCGTCCTGGGCTCGTTCACCTCCCTCTCGGCCGTGGTCCTGGCCGCCGCCCTCGTCACGGGCCTCGGCCCGCAGGCCGCCCCGGGTGAACCGGTCGCCCTCGCCCTCGTGGCCCTCGGCGTCGTGGCGGCCCTCGCCGTCAGTGCCGCCCTCGGCACCGCCGCCGCCCTGGCGGGACTGCGCGCCGGGACGCCCGGGGGCACCCGGTGAGCGTGCTGCCGGACGCGGCCGGGGCCGGCGTCGTGCTCTGGCTCATGCTGGCCGGTGCGTGCGGCGCCGTGCTGCGCCTGGCCTGCGACCACTGGTTGCCCCGGGGCGGGATCCTGCTGGCGAACGTGGCGGGCTCGCTCGTGGCCGGCCTGGTGATCGGTCTCCAGCCCTCCGCGGACGCGACGACCCTGTGGGTGACCGGGTTCTGCGGCGCGCTCACGACCTTCTCGACCGTGTCCACCGCCACCGCCGACGACGTCCTCCGCGGCCGATGGGGCACCGCCGCCAGGACGTGGGCCCTGCACCTGGGCCTCGGCGCCCTGGCCGTGGTGCTGGGGCTGCTGAGCGGGTCTGCGCTGTCGGCCGCGTGAACGAGGGTGCGCGCGAGAAGTCCCCGGGTGCTTAAACACAGCGGACCCGGGACACCGCCGCAGCGATGTCCCGGGTCCGTCACGGGGAGTGGAGATGGCGGGAATTGAACCCGCGTCCGATGCAGTGTTGTCAGGGCTTCTCCGGGCGCAGTTTGCGCTGGGTGTTACTCGGCCCTGGCTGTCCCGCAAACAGGCAGCCAACCCGGGCCCAGCCGGATTAATGTCTCCACCACGACCCCCGGCGAGGGTGGCGGACAGTGGCTATCTAATCGACGCCAGGATCCGGGGCGATAGCATCCCCGGGCTGACGGACTCGTTCACTGATCAGGCAGCGAGAGCGAAGTCAGTGCGCTTAGATTCGGCACTTGTTGGTTTGCAGAGGGCGTTTCCGAGATAACTCTGCATCCTCGGCCCGCTTCCCCTGTCGCGACGTGCATCGTCGAAACCGATCATCCCCATGTTCTGTTGTCAATCAACCGGTGCCCTGCGGGGTTCCACTGATCCCCCACCTGGTCCGGACTGCCCAGTATAACCCATGGGCGTCCGCGGGTATTCCCGGCGGCGGTGACTCAGGCCGCGCGCCGGTTGCGGATCCGCATGGCGCGCTGGGCCTCGCGTTTGTCCTGCTTCTCCCGCAGCGCCTGGCGCTTGTCGTAGTCCTTCTTGCCCTGGGCCACGCCGATCTCCACCTTGACGCGGCCGTTGCGGAAGTAGAGCTGCAACGGCACGATGGTGTGTCCCGACTCCTGGATCTGGCGGGCGATCTTCGTCAGCTCCTGGCGGTGCAGCAGCAGCTTGCGCCGGCGGCGGGCGGCGTGGTTGGTCCAGGACCCGTTGAGGTACTCCGGGATGTAGACCTGCTCGAGGTAGAGCTCGTTGCCGTAGAACACGGCGAACCCGTCCACCAGCGAGGCGTGGCCCTCCCGCAACGACTTCACCTCGGTGCCCATCAGCGAGATCCCGGCCTCGTAGGTGTCCAGGATGAGGTAATTGTGGCGGGCCTTGCGGTTGGTCGCGATGACCTGCCTGCCGTCAGGACCGGCCTTCTTCGACCCGTCAGCTGATTTCTTGGCCATGGCTTCTCCTTCCGGCCCGGGGTGGTCACACGGACTTTCCAGTGTACTGCCGCCGTCAAGGGAACGGGCGCTGGCACCGGGGTCACCACCCGGCGCAATTCACCCGGGACCGGGAGACCGTGATCCTTGGCGTGGCCCGTGGAGGCGAGTACGTTCAAGCCATCATGTCCTCCAGCTGTGCACGGATAGGCGGGACAGCCATGAAAGCACAGAACCCCAAGTCCATCCTGCGGCGTATGCCGATCGACCTCATCGAGGAGGAAAGCAAGCACGCGGTGCTGTCCAAGAGCCTGGGCCTCTGGCAGTTGACCGCCCTCGGCGTCGGCGGCATCGTCGGCGTCGGCATCTTCACCCTGGCCGGACTGGTGGCGCACGGGGACGCGAACAATCCCCCCGTCGGCCCGGCCGTCCTCATCTCCTTCCTCATCGCCGGCCTGGCTTCCGCGGCCGCGGCGCTGTCCTACGCCGAGTTCGCGGGCATGATCCCCCGGGCCGGTTCGGCGTACACCTACGGCTTCGTGGCCCTGGGCGAGATCATTGGCTGGTTCATCGGCTGGGACCTGCTGCTGGAGTACATCGCGATCGTCGCCGTGGTGGCGATCGGCATCTCCGGTTACGCCGAGGCGTTCCTGCAGGGGTTCGGGCTGGAGCTGCCCGCGTGGATGGCCTCGACGCCCGACCAGGGCGAGGGCGGGATCATCAACCTCCCGGCCATCCTCATCTGCCTGCTGGTGACCTTCATCCTCAGCCGGGGCACGAAGACCTTCGGTCGGTTCGAGCTGATCGCCGTCGGCATCAAGATCCTGCTGATCCTGTTCATCATCGGCCTGGGCGTGTTCTACATCGACACCGCCAACTTCGACCCGTTCATGCCCTCCGGGTTCGGCCCCGTGCTGACGGGCGCGGCCACGGTCTTCTTCGCCGTCTTCGGCTATGACGCCATGAGCACGGCCGCCGAGGAGGCGCAGGACGGCACCAAGCACATGCCCAAGGCCATCATCCTGTCGCTGATCATCGCGATGGTCCTCTACGTGGCCGCCACGCTCGTGCTGACCGGGATGCAGAACTACCGGGACATCGACCCGGAGGCCGGTTTCGCCTCCGCCTTCTACTCGGTGGGCCTGCCCGTGGTCGCCTCGATCATCTCGATCTTCGCGGTGATCTCGATCCTGACCGTGATGGTGACGTTCCTGCTCGGCGTGACCCGGGTGTGGTTCTCCATGAGCCGCGACGGACTGCTTCCCCCGTGGTTCGCCCGGGTGGACCACCGCGGCACGCCACAGCGGGTGACCTGGATCGCCGGCATCGCCTCGGCCGTGCTGGCCGGGATCTTCCCGATCCGGGCCGTGGCGGACCTGACCAACATCGGGATCCTGTCCGCCTTCGTGGTCGTCTGCACGGCCGTGATCCTGTTCCGCTACACCCGCCCCGAGGCCTCCCGGACCTTCCGGCTGCCCTGGATGCCCGTGGTGCCCGCCTTCGGCGTGCTGGCCTCGCTCTTCCTCATCCTGCAGCTGCACTGGGAGACCTGGGTGCGTTTCGGCGTCTGGCTCGTCATCGGCCTGGTCATCTACTTCGCCTACGGCCGCCGGCACTCCGTGCTCAACGCCGACAGCCCCCACTACCGTCACGACCTGGCCTCCCGGTCCTGACCGGCCCGTTCGGGCGGTACGGGCCCGACCGGGCCGAGCGGGTCAGAGCAGGCCGAGCGGGTCAGAGCAGGCCGAGCGGGTCGATGGCCTGGCCGTCGAGGATGGTCTCGAAGTGCAGGTGGCAGCCCGTGGAGTTGCCGGTGGATCCGGTGTACCCGATGACCTGCCCACGCCGCACCTGTTGCCCGGGTGAGACGGTCGACCGGGTCATGTGGTGGTACTTGGTGGCCAGCGCGCGGCCGTTGACCACGCCGTGGGAGATGACCACGCGATTGCCGGACGACCACACGGCCCAGTCGGCGTTCCAGACCTCCCCGGCGGCGGCGGCCTTGATCGGGACCCCGCAGCCCCCGCCGAAGTCGATGCCCGTGTGCACGTAGCCCCCGGCGCCACCGTAGTCGAACGTGCCGGCCGGCGTCGCGCGCCAGCCGAACCCGGAGGTGAGGTAGGTGCTGATCGGCATCTGCAGTCCCCACCCGGAGGAACCGGCCTGCTGCTCCGCCTGCCGGGCGCGCCTCTCGGCGGCCACGGCGGCCCGGTCCGCCCGGTCGGCCGCGTCCTGGGCCCGGCGCGCGGCGGCCCGGTCGGCCGCGGCGGCGGCCTGACGGGCCTTGCGGGCCGCTTCCTCGGCCGCCCGACGCTTGCGCTCGGCCTCTGCCACCGCCTCGCTGTGCTGGCGCTGCAGGTCGGACTGGCGACTGGACTGGGCGGTCAGCGCCCGCTGGCGCTGGGCGATCTGCCGGTTGACCTGGTCCTGGGCCGCCCGGTTGGCGTCGATCTGGGCCTGGATCTTCGGTCGCTGGGCCTTGAGCTCATCGGTCAGCCTCGAGGTGTCCGTCACCATGCCGTCCAGTGCGCGCTTGGCGCGGGAGGCCTCGTCGCGGGCCTGCTTCTCGCGGTCCAGGGCCTTCTCGGCCTCGGCGCGCAGGTCACGGATCTCGGCCTCGACGGCAGCCAGCCGGACCTCGGCGTTCACGTCCGTGGCGCGGGTCTGGGAGACGGAGGAGATCCTGTTGTTCTGGATCCGCATGGCCTGGTCGGCCAAGCCCACGGCGTCCGGCAGGGACGAGTCACTCAGGCCGAGCATGAACGCCAGGTCCGAGGAGACGCCGCCCTGCTTGTAGGCCTGGTTGGCGATCTGGCCGATCTCCTGCCGGGCGGTGTCCAGTTCCCTCTCGCTCGCCCTGACCTCGGCGAGGAGCTCGGCCCGGCTGGACTCGGCCCGGTGGACCCGCTCCTGCAGGGACTGGACCTCGGCCGTGGCCGCCGAGACCCGGCTCTCCGCCGCGGAGAGGGCCTCCTGGGCCCCGGGCAACCGGTCCTGGAGCCGGTTGAGTTCGCGGATCTTGTCCGCGATCTCCGAGTCCAGGCCCTCCAGCGAGGCGTCGAGGTCACCCCTCCGGCCCTGGAGCGACGACTGCTGCCCGCCGAGGTCACCCAGCTCCTCGTTGATCCGGGACTTCTCGCGCTCGGCCTGGTCGATCTGCCGCTGCAGGTCGTCGATGCCGCCCTGGGCCAGGGCGGCGCCGCCCATGGACAGGGTCAGGACGGTGACGAGCCCTGCGCCCAGGATGGCGCGGGACAGCCGGCCTCGCTTCATGGTGTTCCTCCGGTGGTGCGGTCGCGATGTGGACACAGTGGTGTCCGTGCAGGTCAGACGGGGGTCACACCTTAAGGTAGCGCCTCAGGGTGAGCAGGGATGACGCGGCGGCCAGGACGACCGCGACGGCGAGCAGGAGGGGCACCAGCATCAGGGCGTCCCCCCCGGCGATGAATCCGGTGCCGGGATACTGCCGGGTCAGCCAGTCCCCGATGAAGAACTCGGCGATGGCCCACGAGGTTCCGCTGGCCAGCACGGCCCCGAGCAGGGCGGCGATCACGCCCTCGAGCAGGAACGGGAGCTGGATCATGGTCTTCGAGGCGCCCACCAGGCGCATGATGCCCGTCTCCCGCCGCCGGGAGAAGGCGGAGAGGCGGATGGTCGTGGCGATGAGCAGCACGGCGCAGACGAGCATCACCCCGGCCACCGACACCGCGATCACCGACGCCATGTTCATCAGGGAGAAGATCTGTTCCAGCAGTTGCCGCTGGTCCGAGACCAGTTCGACGCCGGGCATCGAGGAGAACAGCTCGTTGACGACCTCGTACTGTTCCGGGTCCACGAGCGCCACCCGGAAGGACTCGGGCAACTGCTCGGCGGTCACGGTCCCGGCCATCGCGGAGTTCTTGAACTGCTCCTGGAAGATCTGCAGGGCCTGGTCCTGGGACTCGTACTCGTAGCTCTTGACGTACGGTGCGGCCGTGGGCGACTCCAGCAGGTGCCGGACCGCCTCGCGCTGGCCGTCGGTCACGGGACCGGTGGCGCAGGAGGCCGTGGTCGAGGTCCCGGTGCACAGGAAGATGGCCACCTCCACCCGGTCGTACCAGTAGCCCTTCATCTGGTTGATCTGCAGCTGCAGCAGGCCCGCGGCCCCCACGAAGGTCAGGGAGATGAAGGTCACCAGGACCACCGAGACCACCATGGACAGGTTGCGGCGGATGCCGGAGAGGGTCTCCCCGAGGATGAACGCGAACCTCATCGGCGGCCCTCCTCCGTCCCGGTCCGCGCCGTGCCGGTCCGTGCCGTGCCGGCCCGTACCGGCCCGGGAGGCACTGCGCGTATCCCTGCGTCCGTGTCCGTGTCCGTGTCTGCGCTCGCGCCTGTGCCGGTGTCCGTGCTCGTCTGGACGGTCTCCCCCGCTGTCGCCGCCCAGTCGTCCGCCGGCGGCACCGGCGCGGTGCGGTACTGGCCGGCCTGTTCGTCCCGGACGATCCGCCCCTCGCGCAGTTCCACCACGCGCCGGCGCATCTGGTTGACGATGTCGTGGTCGTGGGTGGCCATCACCACGGTGGTGCCGTTCTCGTTGATCTGGTCCAGCACGGCCATGATCCCCAGGGAGGTCTCCGGGTCCAGGTTGCCGGTGGGCTCGTCCGCCAGCAGGATGTCCGGTCGGTTGACGATGGCGCGGGCGATGGCCACCCGCTGCTGCTCCCCGCCGGAGAGCTCGTGCGGCAGGCGCCGCTCCTTGCCGTCCAGGCCCACGGTGCGCAGGACCTGCGGAACGGTCTGGCGGATCTGCCCGCGCCCCTTGCCGAGCACCTGCATGGCGAAGGCGACGTTGGCGAAGACGGTCTTGTTGGGCAGCAGGCGGAAGTCCTGGAAGACCACGCCGATGCTGCGGCGCAGGCGGGGCACCCGCCAGCCCGGCAGCCTGGCCACGTTGCGGCCGGCCACGTAGACCGCTCCGGCGCTGGCCCGCTCCTCCCGGAGCATCAGGCGGATGAACGTCGACTTTCCGGAGCCGGAGGCACCCACGAGGAACACGAACTGACCGCGCTCGAACTCCACCGTCACGTCCTGCAGCGCCGGACGGGAACGGCGGTCGTAGACCTTGGTGACCTGCTCGAACCGGATCATCTTCCACACTCGCCCACGGACAGGATGCCCTGCGGCACCCGGGGCTGGGTCGGGAGAAGGCTCGGTGCCGGCCCCGTCCACGATAGTCACGGGAAGGTAACACTCGTGGGATCTCGCGTCCGGAATCAGGCGTGTCATCCCGGACCACCGTCGGCGATGATCAGCATCGACCCCGGTCAGCCGGGCGTTGGGGTCAGGAGGGTGCGCCGAGCCCCGCGGTGATGATCTCGGCCACGGTCCGGGCGCCCCCGGGAGCCATCACGATCGAGTAATGGTTGGTCCCGGGCACTTCCGTGACCGTCAGGTGCCGTGCCAGGGCAGGGACCCGGCCCCGCCAGGACGCGATGTAGTCCTCGCTGAACAGTCCGGGTTCCTCGTTGAACAGGCCCCTGCGGCTCCAGAGCAGGTGTGCCGGGACGGCGAGCTCGTCGATCGCCCGCAGGAGGGAACCGCCCCCCTGCAGCTCGGTGGTGTCCTGGGCCATGGCCTCGTAACGGGTGGCCGGGCGCAGCGCGGCCCCGTCCGGTTCCAGGTCATAGGTGATGTAGTCCTCCATCAGCGCCGCCGTGCTGCTGCCCGGGGTCCAGGCGTCGAGGAACGCCGGGTGCAGCAGCCAGAACCGGCGGTAGTCCTCCACCGAGCCGAAGCGCATCGCGAGCCGTTCGGCCACCGGGCCCAGCACGGCCTGGACCACCTGCTGTGGATCGAGGCCGGCGGGGACCCTCAGGGGGATGCCGCCGTCCACCAGGACCACGGAACGCACCCGGTGCGGGTGCCGGTGCGCGAGCACCAGGGTGACGAAGGCGCCCATGGAGTGCCCGACGACGACGACCGGGCCGGTGGCCGTCTCGCCCAGGACGGCGGCCAGGTCATCGGCGTGGGCCGGCATCCCGTACGGCCCCGGCAGGGCACTGGACCGGCCCCGGCCGCGCAGGTCGGGGGCGATGATCCGGACCCCGGGCAGCGCCTGGGCAAGCAGGCCGAAACTGCGATGGGAGGCCGAGACCCCGTGGACGGCCAGGATCGTCGGGGCTGCCGGGTCGCGCGGACCCCACAGGCCCACCGTCATCCGCCCACCGGTCACGGCGACCGTGGTCTGGCGGTAGTCCGGACCGAGGTCCGTGTGGCGGTGGTTCCGCGCCACCGGAGAGGACGCGTCAGCGGCCAGTGATGTCTCGGACATGGTCCGTTCCTTCCCGGTCCATCGCCCCGGGCGCCAGCGCCCGCTCGATGAACTCCATCATGGTGTCGAAGACGTGGTCGGGGACGTCCCCCGTGCCCTCACGCGTGGCGCCGTCCTGGTCCTGGGGCCAGAGCACCCAGCGCATGCCGATGATCTCGCCGATGCCCATCAGGGCCCAGGCGACCACCTCCGGGTCCATGCGGTGCACCTCACCGGACCGCTGGCCCTGCTCGATGCCCTGGGCGTAGCCGTCCACGATGCGGGAGTAGTGCAACCGCAGCGCGTCCGGTGAGGCGAACTCGGCCTGCCGGATGATCCGGTACAGCGCCGGGTGCTCGGCGGTGAAGCGGAAGAACGCCCGGAAGCCCGCGCGTTCGGAGGCGATGCGTCCGGCGTCGGCCTCCGCCAGGGCGGCATCGGTCATGGCACGCCGCACCCGCCGGTTGAGGTCCATCACGACCTCGTTGAAGATCTCCTGCTTGCCCTCGAAGTAGAGGTAGAAGGTCCCCAGGCCGCAGCCCGCCTCCTCGGTGATCTTCACGATCGAGGCCGCCGGGTAGCCCAGCTCCGCGAAGACCTTCTCGGCGGCGTCCAGCAGTCTCCTGCGGGTACGCAGCCCCCGTGCGGTGAGCACGGTGCCCTTGGTGGTGGTGGGCACCTCCTCGCCGCCGGGCGTGTCCGTGTCCGGATGCAGCGGTTCAATGGCCATGGTGAGTCCTTTCCCGGGCCGGGGGCCGCAGTCGGCCCCGGGCGATCTTCTCCAGGCCCGTCCGGGGCAGGTCCGGGACGAAGGTGTAGTGGGTGGGCTGCTTGTACCCGGCCAGCAGCCGTGCGCAGTGCTCGCGCAGTTCAGTCTCGTCCACGGGCACTCCGGAGCGGCGGACCACGAACGCGTGCCCGGTCTCCCCCCAGCGCTCGTGCGGCGTCCCGACGACGGCGGCGGCGGCCACGGCCGGATGCGCGGTGAGGACCTGTTCCACCTCGGCGGGGACCACGTTCTCCCCGCCCGAGACGAAGATGTCCTTGAGACGGTCCACGATGCGGAAGTACCCCTCCGCGTCGCGCTCCACCAGGTCGCCGGTGTGCAGCCAGCCGCCGCTCAGGGCCCGGGCGGTGGCCTCCGGATCACGGAAGTAACCGGCGAAGACGCTGGGGCCGCCCACCAGCAGTTCCCCGGTGGCGGGGCCCTCCAGCAGCCGGCCGGTGACCGGGTCCGCGACGGCGACCTCGACGTGGGGGTAGGGCCGTCCCATCCAGCCCACCTTCTCGCGCGCGTCCTCGGCCGGCAGGGAGAGCACGTTGGGACCCGCCTCGGTCAGTCCGTAGCCCTGGACCAGCGGCACGTCGCGGGCGTGCCAGGCCCGCATCAACGCCGGCGGCATGGACGCCCCGCCGACCACGGCCAGCCGGAGGCTGGACAGGTCCGTGGTGGCGAACCGCGGGTGCTCGGCGAGCATGAGGTACTGCGCGGGGACCGCCATCAGCGTGGTGATCGAGCGGTCCTCGATCAGGGAGAGGACCCGTCCGGCGTCGAAGGTCCGTTCCATGACCACCGTGGCGCCGGACCACCACGCCAGCAGGGGCTGGATGTTCCAGCCCCCGGTGTGGAATTGGGGCAGGACGGCCAGCACCACGTCGGAGGAGGTGATCTCGAGGGTGCGGGACAGGGCCAGGTTGTTCCAGAAGCAGTTGGCGTGGGTCAGCACTACCGCCTTCGAGGCTCCCTCGGTCCCGGACGTGAAGGGCATCAGCACCGGGTCGTCGTCCTGCACGGGGCTACCGGGCGCCCGTTCCTCCGCCCGGTAGCCCCGGCCCGTCCCTCGCCGGTGCGGGGCCGGAACCTCCTCCTCGATACCGGACCGCCCCGGGCGCACGCGGGACGGGGGCATCGGCAGCAGGGCGCAGGCCTCGGCGGCCAGCGACCCGAAGTCCTCCTCCACCACGAGCAGGGCGGGATCCGCGGTCTCCAGCTGGACGGCCACCTCGGCGGGCCGCAGGCGCCAGGACAGCGGGGTGAGGACCAGGCCGGACTTGGCGCAGGCGAAGAACAGCACCACGTGGTCCGAGCTGTTGCCGGAGAGGGTGGCGACGCGCTCCCCCGGCCGGTAACCGGCGGCGACGAGTCTGCCCGCCAGTCGGGTCGCGCGGTCCTCGAGCTCCCGGTAGGTCAGGGCCACCCCGGCGTCGAGGATGGCGGTGCGGCCTGGAGTGGCGACGGCGCGGTCGGTGGTCCACCGGCCCAGGGTGTGCAGCGCCGCGTTCATTCGGCCTGCTCCAGGACCGTGACGGGGTCCTTGCCCGGCCGGCCCCGTCCGGAGCGGGCCGAGAGCCGCCGGACGAAACCCGCCAGGCCACCCGGCATGAACAGCACCACCAGGACGAACAGCGTGCCCAGCAGGAACAGCGGTTCGGACAGCGGCACCCTCAGCAGGGCCGGCATCGACTGGATGGCCTCGGACTGGGCGAGCACCGTGAGCCGCTGGTCGAGCAGCGTGTACAGCACGCCGCCCACCACGGCTCCCCACCGGGACCCGACGCCGCCGAGGACCACCATGACGAGCAGCGTGATGGTGAAGTCCGCCGAGACGGTCCTCGGGACGGCACCGGACTGCAGCAACAGGTGCACCATGCCGACGCAGCCGGCCAGGGTGCCGCCCACCACGAAGATCAGCAGCTTGGCCAGGTAGGGCTTCAGTCCCAGCACCCTGACGCGGTTCTCGTTCTCGCGCACGGCCTCGGCGAGGTGGCCGGCCCGCGAGTTCTGGATCCAGCTGACGATGGCGAAGACGATGATCAGCACGGCCAGCGCGAGCCAGTACAGGTTCCGGGTGTTGGACACCCCTACCAGGAAGGCGGGGACCTGCTCCGTGTTCAGGCTCAGCCCCTCCTCGCCCCCGGTGGCACCGTCCGGGTTGCGCCGCACCAGCACCGAGCCGGCCTGGGCGAACGCCAGGGTGACCATGGCGAACGGGATGCCGCTGACCCGCAGGGCCACCGCACCGGTGACGTTGGCCAGGATGACCACGACGAGCAGCGTGAGGAGCATCGCCGGGATCAGTCCCATGCCGGTGCGTTCGAGCAGGATGCCCAGGACGTAGGCGCCGGCTCCGACGTACAGGGCGTGCCCGAAGGACAGCAGTCCGGCCACGCCGATCAGCAGGTGGTACGTCAGGGCCGCCGCGCCCATCAGCAGGCACAGCGCCATCAGCTGCAGGGCACCCGGCTGGTAGGTGGCGGTGGGGAGGATGCCGGGGAGCTGGATGTTCAGCAGCGGCAGCAGGGCCAGGGCCACGACCCCGGCGACGGCGGCGACGCCGCCGATGATCCGACGGCGGGCCGGGGACCGGCCGGGGCCGGAGGGGCCCGGTGTCGTGGGCGGGGTGAGGGAGGCCTTGAGCCGGTCCGTGGCGGAGGACCCCTCCCGGCCCCCGCGGCCGCCGTGCTGGTCCTTGAGTTCTTCCGTGGAGGCGCTCATGCGGTGGCCACCTTTCGTCCCATGAGTCCGGAGGGCCTGGTCAGCAGTACGACGGCCAGCAGGATGACGACCACGAAGTCGCCGATGCTCCAGAAGTAGTTGGCGAACTGTTGCAGCACCCCGACGAGCACGGAGGCGACCGCCGCACCGGCCAGGGAGCCGAGGCCACCGATGACGGTGACGATGAAGGCGAAGATCAGCAGCGATCCGCCCAGCAGGGGCGAGACGTAGCCGAAGTAGTGGCTGGCCAGGACACCGCCGATCCCGGCCGCGGCGCCGCCGATGGTGAAGACCAGGGTGAACGCCCGTCGGACGTCGATGCCCAGGGCCGTGACCATGGAGCGGTTCTCCACGCCGGCGCGGATGATCATGCCGTAACGGGTCCTCTTCAGGAACAGCACCATGCCGGCCAGCACCAGCCCGGCGATGAGGATGGTGATGAACAGGTGGTTGGGGACCTGGGCCCCCAGGATGTTGGTGGTCATGCCCATCCAGGTGGGGCCCTGGATGAAGACGGGGTCGGTGCCCCAGATGCCCTCGAACAGCGCGATGGCCGCGAGGTTGAGTCCGACCGTGACCAGGACCTGTTCGATGTGCCGTTCGTACAGCGGGCGGATGAGGACGAACTCCGTCAGCGCGGCCAGCAGTGCGCCGACGAGGCAGCCGACCAGCAGGGACAGCGCGAAGCCGCCCCAGGAGTCGGCCCCCATGACCCGCGCCGTCTCCCAGCCGATGAGGGCGCCGAGGGTGAGGAACGCGCCGTGAGCGAAGTTCAGCACGCCCATCAGGCCGTAGATCAGGGACAGTCCGGAGGCCACCAGGAAGTAGACGGCGCCGAGGCCGATCCCGGTGACCAGCAGGAGGAGGATGGTGTCCATGGGTCAGGCTCCTTCGTGAGCTGGCCCCGTGCCCACGCCGAGGTGGCGGGTGACGAGGGTGTCGTCCTCGAGGAACGACGTGGCGGAGTCCGTGGTGTGGACCACGTGGCCGTCCGAGAGCACGATGGCCCCGGCGGCGAGCTGGCGGACGACCGCCAGGTTCTGCTCGACGAGCAGGATCGGCACCGTCTTGGCGGCCTCCTCGAGCGCGTCGGCGACCTCGCCGACGATCTTGGGGGCCAGGCCCTTGGTGGGCTCGTCCACGAGCAGCACGCGGTTCTCGTTCATCAGCGCCCGGGCCAGGGAGACCATCTGCTGCTGTCCCCCGGACAGGGAGCCGGCGGCCTGCTGCGCTCGCTTGACCAGGTCCGGGAACAGGGACTCCACGAGCTCCCGCCGGGGATGGTCGTCCCGTTCCGACAGGCGCAGGTTCTCGGCCACGCTCAGTCCGGCGAAGACCTCCCGGTCCTCCGGGACGTAGCCGACCCCGCGCTGGACGATCCGGTGGGTGGGCAGGGCCTGGATGGGCTGGCCCTGGAGTTCCACCGTTCCGGCGTCCCGGTGGATCAGGCCGAGGATGGCCTTGATGGTCGAGGTCTTGCCGACGCCGTTGCGCCCGAGCAGGGCGGTGATGCCGGTGGCCGGAACGGAGAAGGTGACGTCCTCCACGACCTGCTGGCCGCCGATGGAGGCCTTCAGGTTCCTGACGGACAGGACGGGGGCGGGGTGGGTGCCGCCCGCCGGCACGGGAGCCGGGGTGCGCTGCACTGTGGTGCTCATGGCTCAGGCCACCTGTCCCATCTCGCCGAGGTAGGCCGCCTGGACCTCCGCGTTGGCCATGATCTGCTCCGGCTGGTCCACGGCCAGCAGCGAGCCCTGGTGCATCACCGCCACCCGGTCCACGAGGCCGAGCACGACCTCCATGTGGTGTTCGACCATCATCAGGGTGCGGCCGGACTCCCGGTGGATGCCGCGGATGATCTCCATGAGTCCCGGCACGTCCCCCGACCCGACGCCGGCCATGGGCTCGTCCAGCAGGATGAGCTCGGGGTCGGTGGCGAGCAGCATGGCGATCTCCACCTTGCGCTTGTCCCCGTGGGAGAGCCCCCCGGCCGCGGCGTCCGTCCGGTGCTGCAGGCCGACCCGTTCCAGGCAATCGGTGGCCCGGGTGGTGGCCGCGTCCCCCCGGCGCGGGAAGTGCAGCAGGGACAGCGAGCCGCCCTGCTGGGCCTGGGCGGCCAGGCGGACGTTCTCCAGCACGGACAGGCCCGGGAACAGCGAGGACGTCTGGAACGTGCGCCCCAGTCCGGCCTTCGCCCGCCGGTCGACCGGCAGGTGCGTGATGTCCCTGCCGTTCATGGTGATGCTTCCCTCGGTGGGTCGCATCAGGCCGGACACCAGGTTGAACAGGGTGGTCTTGCCGGCCCCGTTGGGGCCGATCACCCCGACCATCTCCCCGGGCGCGACCTCCAGGTCGATGTCCTGGAGGATGCGCGCTCCGCCGATGTGCAGGCCGATGCCCTGGAATCTCAGGGCAGGGGTCTGGGTGGTCATGATGGTCCTTTCGGGCAGGATCTGCGGGAGAGGGTCGGGGTGTTCAGGTCACTTCGCGGCGGTCGGCGGGGCGGCATCGGCCGCCCCGACGGTCTCGACCAGCTCCGGAGTCCACTCCGAGCCCTTCTGGACGAGCTTGGCCTGGTACATGTCCTGGACCAGGGCGTGGTCGTCCGCCCGCACCGTGGTGGTGCCCTTCGGCCCCCCGAACTCCCAGCCCTCGAGCGCGGTCACCATCGAGTCGACGTCGGTGCCGCCGCCCTCCTCGATCGCCTGGACGATCATCTGCCCGGCCACGAAGCCGTCCGGGGTGAACAGGTCCGGTTCGGCGCCCTGCTCCTCGACGTGCTCCATCATGAAGTCCTCGACCTCGTTCTGACCGGCGCCCGGGAAGTAGTGCGAGAGGAAGGAGATCTTCTCGCCGGCCGCCCCGTAGGCGCCGTAGGTCGCCTTGTTGGCCAGGCCGGTGACGATCGGGGCGGCCTCGAAGGCGCCCTGCTGCTCGAGGGCCTGCCACATGGAACCGGCGTTGGCACCGGCCCAGGCCACGAACACCAGGTCCGGCTTGGCGTCCACGATCTGTCGGGCGAACGGGGTGAACTCGGTGACGTCCTCGGGGACCAGGATGTCCGAGACCTCGGCGCCCTCGGCGCCCAGGACGCCCTCGACGGCGGCGACGTTGCCCTGGCCGAAGGCGTTGTCCTGGCCGAAGACGAGGACCTTGGAACCCTTCAGGTCGTCCACGAACTGACCGGCCGTGGCCACGTCCTGGATGGACTGGCGGCCGGAGCGGAAGGTGTAGTCGTTGATGCCGGTCACGGCGTCCGTGGCGGCCGGGCCGGAGATGTAGAGGATCTGGTTCTGCTCGGCCTGCTCGGCGAGCTTGAGGGCGATGCCCGAGACGGTGGTGCCGGCCAGGATCTTGTACTCCTTGCCGATCAGCTCCTTGGCGATGGAGACCCCCTTGTCCGGATCGCCGCCGTCGTCGTGGTAGGTCAGGTTGATCTTCGTCTCGCCGACCGTGCCGGTGCCGTCCGTGGCGTAGTCGATGCCGGCCTGCAGACCGGCGTAGTACTCCTCGCCGTAGGCTGCCAGCGGGCCGGTCTTGGAGTAGACGATGCCGACGTCCACGCTCTCGGGCGCCTCGGCGGCGCCGTCCTCCGATCCGGCGCCGGTCTGGGCCGTCGGGGCGCAGGCGGTGAGGGTCAGTCCGGCGGCGAGGATGCCGGCGGCCATGATCTTGGTGGGGTTCTTCACGAGTGGGCCTTTCCATGAGGACCAGGGGTGCGGTGGTTCGATGGTCGGGAGGCTGCTCCCGCGCGGGGGTGATCGCCCGGTCGCGACAGGGTCTCGAGGGCTCAACATGAAAGACGATTCAGGTTGTGCTCAGAGTATGTGTGAGGGATCACACCGGCGTCAAGGACATGGGAAAACTTTCCTGAATCAGGTCTCAGGTTGTCTCAATGCACCCCCGCCCCGACCGGGTGCCGGGTCCCGGACACGCAGAAGCCCGGCCACCCCTCGAGGGGGGGCCTGGCTCGCGGTGCCGGCGCGCCGCCGTCGGGACCGGATCCGGACCCGACGGCGGCGCGGTGCTCAGTGCAGTTCGGCGCCGGTGGACTGCCGGACCTGGTCCTCGCTGACGCCGGGGGCGGTCTCCACGAGCACCAGGCGGGGGAACTCGCCGGTCTTGTCCACGTCGATCACCGCCAGGTCGGTGATGATGCGGTCGACCACGCCCTTGCCGGTGAGCGGCAGGTCGCACTCGGCGAGGATCTTCGGGGTGCCGTCCTTGGCCGTGTGGTCCATCAGCACGATGACCGTGCCCGCGCCGTGGACCAGGTCCATGGCCCCGCCCATGCCCTTGACCATCTTGCCCGGCACCATCCAGTTGGCCAGGTCGCCGTTCTGGGCCACCTGCATCCCGCCGAGGACGGCCACGTCGATCTTGCCGCCGCGGATCATCCCGAACGACGTGGCGGAGTCGAAGAACGAGGCCCCCGGGTTCACGGTGACGGTCTCCTTGCCGGCGTTGATCAGGTCCGGGTCCACCTGGTCCTCCGCGGGGTAGGGCCCCACGCCGAGGATCCCGTTCTCGGACTGGAGGACGACGGTGCGGCCGTCCGGGATGTGGTTGGGGATCAGGGTCGGCATGCCGATGCCCAGGTTCACGTAGGCCCCGTCCGGCAGTTCCTGGGCGGCCCGGGCGGCCATCTGGTCACGGGTCCAGCCCTGCAGCCGGGTCTGGGTGCTCTGTTCGGTGCTCATCAGGCGTCCTTGTCCGTCGTGGAGGCGGTCCGCACGGTCCGCTTCTCGATTCGCTTCTCGATGTCCTGGCCGACCTCCACGACCCGGTGCACGTACACCCCGGGCAGGTGGACCTGGTCGGGGTCGATCTCCCCGGGCTCGACCAGGCGCTCGACCTGGGCGATGCAGACCTTGCCGGACATCGCCGCCGGTGGGGCGAACTGCCGCGTGGCCTTGTTGAACACGAGGTTGCCGTGCCGGTCGCCGACGGCGGCGTGGACCAGCGCGTAGTCGGTGACGATCGACTCCTCGAGGGCGTACTGCTTCTCCCCCGTGCCGCCCAGGTCGAAGGTCCGGATGTCCTTGGGATCGGAGGACTTCGCCACGGTGCCGTCGGGATTGTACTTCATCGGCAGGCCGCCCTCGGCGACCTGGGTGCCGACCCCGGAACGGGTGAAGAAGGCGGGGATCCCCGCTCCCCCGGCCCGCAGCTTCTCCGCCAGGGTCCCCTGCGGCACCAGCTCGACCTCCAGCTCGCCCTCCAGGTACTGGCGGGCGAACTCCTTGTTCTCCCCCACGTAGGAGGAGGTCATCTTGGAGATCCGGCCGGCGCCGAGCAGGATGCCCAGGCCCCAGCCGTCCACGCCGCAATTGTTCGACACGATCGACAGGTCGCCGGCACCCTGCTCCAGCAGGGCCTCGATCAGCTGGATCGGGTTGCCGGACAGGCCGAAGCCGCCCACGGCGAGCGACGCGCCGTCCGGGATGTCGGCGACGGCCTCGGCAGCCGAGGCCACAGTCTTGTCCAGGGTCATGGTGCAGTTCTCCTTCTGAAGGGGGAGCTCCGTTGCTCCGGTGCCGGTGATTGCGGTTCTCAGCCGTCGGGTGGCAGAGCCGTCAGTGGGCGGTCCAGCCGCCGTCCATGGTGTACGACCCGCCGGTGACCATGCCGGCGGCATCGGAGGCCAGCCAGGTCGCCAGGGACCCGACCTCCTCCGGCTGGGTGAGCCGCTTGATGGCCGAGTCGGTGAGCATGATCTTCTCGACCACCTCGTCCTCGCCGATGCCGTGGGTGCGGGCCTGGTCCGCGATCTGCTTCTCCACCAGGGCGGTGCGGACATAACCGGGGTTGATGCAGTTGGAGGTGACCCCGTGCGGGCCTCCCTCCAGGGCCGTGACCTTGGACAGGCCCTCGAGGCCGTGCTTGGCGGCCACGTAGGCGCTCTTGAACGGCGAGGCCCGCAGCCCGTGGGCGGAGGAGATGTTGATGATCCGGCCCCAGCCGCGCTCGTACATGCCGGGCAGGACCGCGCGGATCAGCAGGAACGGCGACTCGAGCATCAGCCGGTGCATGAACCGCCAGTTCTCCGGGTCGAATTCGTGGATCGGGGACACCCGCTGGATGCCGGCGTTGTTGACGAGGATGTCCGTGTCCAGGTCCAGCCCGTCGAGGGCGGCGGTGTCGGACAGGTCCGAGACCCACGCCTCACCGCCCACCTCGGCGGCGAGGGCCTCGGCGGCCTCCGCGTTCATGTCGGCGACGGTCACGGTGGCGCCGGCCGCGGCGAAGGCGCGCACGCACGCCTCACCGATGCCCGACGCCCCGCCGGTGACCACGGCGCGCCGGCCGGCCAGCGCGCCGTCGGCGATCACGCTCCCGGCCCTGCTCGGTTCCGGTGCTGTGTTCTGTTCGGTCATGGTCGGGCTGCCTTCCTGCGGACGGTGTTCAGGGGTGTTCACGGGTGGTCGGACGGGATCAGCGGCTCAGCAGCAGGGCTTCGCCCTGGCCGCCGCCACCGCAGAGGGCGACGCTGGCCCGGCCGGTCCCCCGGCGGGAGAGTTCCAGTGCCGCGGTGAGCGCCAGCCGGGCACCGGAGGCGCCGATGGGGTGCCCGAGGGCGATGGCCCCGCCGTGGATGTTGGTCTTCTCCAGCGGGTAGCCGAGCTTGTCCAGCGAGTGCACGATGATCGAGCCGAAGGCCTCGTTGACCTCGAGGAAGTCGAGGTCATCCGTCGTCCACCCGGCCTTGGCCAGCGCCGCGGAGACGGCATTGGCGGGCTTGTCGTGCAGGGAGGAGTCCTCGGGTCCGGCCACCTGACCGGGGGCGCCGATGGTCGCCAGGATCTGCAGGCCCTTCTCCTCGGCGTAGGCGCGGGAGGTGACCACCACCGCGGCGGCGCCGTCGGAGATCGGCGAGGAGTTGCCGGCCGTGATGGTGCCGTCCTTGGCGAACGCCGGCTTCAGGGCGCCCAGGGACTCCACGGTGGTCTCCGCACGGACCCCCTCGTCCTGTGAGACGACGAGCGGATCACCCTTGCGCTGCGGGATCTCGATCGGGGCGATCTCCGCGTCGAAGACCCCTTCGGCCTGGGCGCGGGCGGCCCGCTGGTGCGAGGCCGCGGCGGCCTCGTCCTGCGGGGCCCGGCCGATCGTCCGCTCGGCGTTGCCCGCCTCGGTGAGCTCGCCCATCGCCTCATGGCTCAGGGCGTCGGTGAGGCCGTCGTGCGCCACGGAGTCCTGGACCGTCGTCGGACCGTACTTGTACCCCTTGCGGCCGCCCATCAGCAGGTGCGGTGCGTTGGTCATGGACTCCTGGCCACCGGCCACCACGACGCTCGCCTCGCCCAGCCGGATGAGCCTGG
Organism: uncultured Citricoccus sp.; assembly: GCF_937871995.1. Taxonomy (NCBI): domain Bacteria; kingdom Bacillati; phylum Actinomycetota; class Actinomycetes; order Micrococcales; family Micrococcaceae; genus Citricoccus; species uncultured Citricoccus sp. The sequence continues at coordinate 24,702 of NZ_CALMQR010000110.1, forward strand.
AGGCGTCGATCACGGCGGTGAGCCCGGACAGGCAGACCTTGTTGATGGTGGTTGCGGGGACCTCCCAGCCGATCCCGGCAGCCAGCGAGGACTGCCGGGCCGGGTTCTGGCCCTGGCCGGCCTGGATCACCTGTCCCATGATGACGCTGTCCACGTCCGCCGCCGCGACCCCCGAACGCTCCAGGGCGTGACGGATGGCGTGGGCGCCGAGGTCCACGGCGGACAGCGAGGCCTGCTGCGACAGCAGCCGGGTGAAGGGGGTGCGGGCCCCTCCGACGATCACGGCGTCCTGGGGTGAGGGGGTCGACGGTGTGGTGGTCATGGGATGCTCCTCTCCGGGCGATGCCCGGCACTGGATGTGAATATGGTCTCAGGTGATGACGCGCGTCACCAGCGGGCCGCGGTGCGGACCGGACCGGCTCAGAACGCGCCGGTGAAGGACACCACCGTGGTCAGCACCGCGACGGTGATGACGGGGATCACCAGGGTCACCATGCCGATGTCCTTGTAGGACTGGCGGTGGGTCATGCCGCAGACGAGCAGCAGGGTGACCACGGCACCGGAGTGCGGCAGGGTGTCCAGGCCACCGGCGGCCATGGCGGTGAGCCGGTGCATGGCCTCGAGGCTGACGCCCTGGTCCACGGCCATGTCCCGCAGCTGCTCACCGAAGGCGTTCAGGGCGATCGTCATGCCGCCCGAGGACGAACCGGTGATCGCGGCGGTGATGGAGGTGGACGCCACGGAGGTGACGAGGGCGTTGCCGCCCATGTTGAACACGGAGTCCCGCAGGACGGCGAAGGCGGCCACGGAGGCGACGACCGCGCCGTAACCCACCTCGGAGCCCGTGGAGAAGATCGGCAGCATGGCGCCCTTGGCGCCGTCGTAGAAGCCCTTCTTCAGTGCGGTGGCATGGCGGAGGTTGAGCGCGACGATCAGCAGCACGGCGGCGGTCAGGCCGACGGTCACGGCCCAGATCCCGGCGCGGGCCGAGAGGGTGACCCCACCGAACTTCTCCTCGTTGAGGTAGTCCCAGTTCAGGGCCGGGAAGATGAACAGGGTGCAGGCGAAGTTGACGGCGACCACCATCAGCAGCGGCAGGAACGGCACCACGGCGTTCGGCGGGGTCAGCAGGGCCGCGGAGGTGGGAGCGGCATCCGGGTTGGACTCGGTGTCCACCGCGGAGTTCTTCCGGTCCTCGTCCACGACCGCAGCCCCCGGACCGACGCCCTTGCCGTGGGAGACAGAGCCACCGGCGGTGGCCGTGGTCGCGCCGTGCTCGCGGTCGATGGCGTCCAGGGTGTCCGCGAAGTGCTCGCCCTTGGCCATCAGGGTCCGGCGGCGGTACTCCAGCCAGAGCAGGCCCAGGCCGCCGATCATCAGGGTGCCGATGAGGCCGATGCCGGGGGCGGCGAAGCCGTCGGTGCCGAAGAACTGGCCGGGGATGAGGTTCTGGACCTGCGGGGAGCCGGGCAGGGCGGTCATGGTGAAGGTGAAGATGCCCAGGGCGATGGTGCCCGGGATCAGCCGCTTCGGGATGTCCGCCATCCGGAAGAGCTCGCGGGCCAGCGGGAACATCACGAAGGCCACCACGAACAGGCTGATGCCGCCGTAGGTCATCAGCGCCGAGGTGACCACGGTGGCCAGCAGCGCGCTGCGGGCGCCGATCACGCGGGTCACCGAGCGGGCGATGGACTCCGCGTACCCGGTGGCGGTCATCAGCAGGCCGAAGATGGCCCCGAGCAGGAACACCGGGAAGTAGTTCATGACGAAGTTCGCCAGGGCCGGCATGAAGATCTCGGTGTAGGAGGCCAGGATGGGCGCCCCGGAGAAGACCAGGGCCACCACCGAGGCGATGGGTGCGGCGATGATGACCGGCATGCCCCGGTAGGCCAGCGTGATCAGCAGGGCCAGGGACAGGATGATGCCAAGAATCCCCAGGAGCATAGGAGAACCTCTCGAACGTGGGGTCACCGGCCCGGTGGGGCGGTGTCCCGCGACTGACGGAAACGGTGCGGTGTGATCTCGGTCACGCATGTGACGAGGACGACATCCACCAGCATGGCCCGACCGCCGTGACGCGCGCTACGTAGAGGAGTTCAACAGTTCGTTCCGTGTTTCGTAGCCCGCTACAACCGCTCGTCACCGGGTCGAGGCCGTGTCCCCCGGTGGGCCGCGAGCGCCCAGGACGCCTCGATGAGCGTCTCCAGTTCGTGCACGTTCCCCCCGGTGAGCTCCTGGTACCTCTTGAGCCGGTAGCGCAGGGTGTTGACGTGCACCGGGATCGAGGCGGCGGCCAGCGGGATGCTCATCCCGTGGTCCAGGTACGCGGCCAGCGACTCCAGGATGAGCTCGCCGAAGGATCCCTCCTCGAGCACGGGGGCCACGTGCCGGGCGTGGAGCAGTTCCGTGGCCTCCGGACTGGTGAGGATGCCCATGCGCCAGGAGAGCCGGTCCGCGTCCACGGCACCCTCCCAGCCCACCCGGCGCGCGGCCTCCAGGACCCGGGTGGCGCCGTCGAAGGACTCCCGCAGGTCCGCCAGGGGTACCGGCGGGCCCAGCGCGATGGTGCCCCCGGCCTCGGCAGGCACCGGGCCGGCGTCGCCGGTGAGGATCCCGACGGCGCCCTCGCCGCGGGGAGCGGCCAGGGCGCGCGCCCCGGCCCGTTCGGCCCAGTCCTGCAACCGGGTGACGGGGTCCCCGGTGGTCCCGGGCGCGACCTCGGCGCGGACCGCCCGCACCGGCTCGTCCAGGGGGAGCTCGAAGGTGGCGGCTCCGCTGTGCAGCTGCGTCCGGTCCAGGACCCCCACGACGGCGTCCCGGATCCACTGCGTGCGGCGGGAGGAGTCCGCCACGGCCTGGGCGATGGAGCGGTCCCGGTAGACCACGACCGCCTGGGTGGTGAAGGCGTCCCCGAGTGACCACAGCAGGGTGCTGAAGGTCAGCGCGGCGTCCGCGGCGACGCCGTGACGCGGGGCGAGGTCGAGCAGGTGGCGCAGGATCACGGACATGGACAGGCGGAACCCGGCCAGCACGCTAACGATGGACACCCCCTGGCCCATGCGCTCCTCCATGAGGGTGCGCGGTTCGTCGATCTGGTCGGGATCCGGGGCGCGACCGTCCAGGATGGTGCGGATGCTCAGGGCCCGGTTGCGCCGGGCCGAGGCGAGGAGGGACTCGGTGGGCACGTCCTCGTAACCCGGGACCGAGTCCCGCAGGACCCGGACGGTCTCCTCGAGGATGGCGTCATCGCCGCCCAGGGATTCGACGAGCGCCCGCACGGCGGTCTGGTCCACGCCCGGATCAGCCTCGGCTCTGCGCCTCGGTCGATCCCTCGG
>NZ_CALMQR010000111.1:0-2458 GCF_937871995.1 uncultured Citricoccus sp.
ACCTGAACCTGCACAAGACCTTCTGCATCCCGCACGGCGGCGGCGGCCCCGGCGTCGGCCCGGTCGCCGTGGCCGAACACCTCGTCCCGTTCCTGCCCGGCGCGGCAGCGGGTGAGTCCAACGGCCGCACCGGCACCCCGGTGACCTCGGCTCCGTACGGCTCCGCGGGCGTGCTGCCGATCTCCTGGTCCTACATCGCGATGATGGGCGCCGAGGGCCTCACCGAAGCCACCCGTCATGCCCTGCTGTCGGCCAACTACCTGGCCGCCCGTCTGGGTGAGCACTTCCCGGTCCTCTACACCGGGAACGCCGGGCTGGTGGCCCACGAGTGCATCCTGGACCTGCGTGAGCTCACCGCCCGCACCGGGGTGACCGCCGAGGACGTCGCCAAGCGCCTGATCGACTACGGCTTCCACGCCCCCACGCTGTCCTTCCCGGTGGCGGGGACCCTCATGGTCGAGCCGACCGAGTCCGAGGACCTGGCCGAGATCGAGCGGTTCATCGAGGCGATGATCTCCATCCGCGCCGAGATGGACCAGATCCTGGACGGGAGGTTCACCTTGGAGGACTCCCCGTTGCGCCGGGCCCCGCACACCGCCACCGCCGTGTCCGCAACCGCCTGGGACCGCCCCTACAGCCGTGAACAGGCGGCCTTCCCCGTCCCGGGCCTGCGCCAGGACAAGTACTTCCCCCCGGTCGGCCGCATCGACGGCGCCGCCGGGGACCGCACCCTGATCTGTTCCTGCCCGGCGCCCGAGTCCTTCGAGAACTGACCCCGCGCGGCACAGAGCGGTTACGAAAGGTATCACCATGACTGTCAGCACCACATCCAGGCACACCGTCCTCCACGAGGAGCATGCCGCCCTGGGGGCGTCCTTCACCGACTTCGGCGGGTGGGTCATGCCCTTGAAGTACGGTTCCGAGCTCGCCGAACACCACGCCGTCCGAAACGCGGCCGGACTGTTCGACCTGTCCCACATGGGCGAGATCCGGGTGACCGGAGCGCAGGCGGCCGCGTTCCTGAACACGGCACTGGTGGGCAATCTCACCGCGGTCGCGGTCGGGCGGGCCAAGTACTCATTGCTGTGCACCGCGCAGGGCGGGATCATCGACGACCTGATCAGCTACCGGCTGGGCGACGACGAGTACCTCGTGGTCCCCAATGCCGGCAACGCCGGCCTCGTCGCCCAGACCCTGCAGGAGCGCGCGGCCGGTTTCGACGTCACCGTCGTGGACGAGTCCGACCGGACCTCCCTGGTCGCCGTCCAGGGGCCGGCGGCTGAAGCCGTCCTGCTGGAGCTGATCCCGGCCGCCGAACAGGAGCAGGTCACCTCCCTGAGGTACTACGCCTTCGCGGGGGCCACCGTCGCCGGCACCTCGGTGTTGCTGGCCCGCACCGGTTACACCGGCGAGGACGGTTTTGAGCTCTACGTCGCCAACGCCGACGCCGCACCGCTGTGGGCGGCCCTATTGGAGGCGGGCGAGCAGCACGGGCTGATTCCCTGCGGCTTGGCGAGCCGGGACTCCCTGCGCCTGGAGGCCGGGATGCCGCTCTACGGCCAGGAACTCACCCTGGACACGGAGCCCTTCTCGGCCGGGCTGGGACCGGTCGTGTCCTTCACGAAGGACGAGGACTTCACCGGCCGCGAAGCACTCCAGGCCCTGAAGGCCACCGGAACACTCCGTCGACTGGTCGGGATGAAGGGTCTGGGCCGGCGTGCCGCCCGCCCCGGCTACCCCGTCGTCGCGGACGGACGGCACGTCGGTGAGGTCACCTCCGGGGCGCCCAGCCCCACCCTCGGCCACCCGATCGCCCTGGCCTACGTCGAGACGGCGTTCGCCGAACCAGGCAGCACGGTGACGATCGATGTGCGTGGCAAGCCCGAGCCCTTCGAGGTCGTCGCCCTGCCCTTCTATCGCCGTCCGCAGTAGTCCGGCGTCATCAACCCCGGCGACCGCCACCGGTCGTCAACCACCCTTCCTGATTGGAGCACCCATGAGCACCGTCCTACCCGCCCTCCGCTACTCCGCCGAGCACGAATGGATCAACGACGCCTCCCCGGCCCGCATCGGTATCACCGCGGTGGCCGCCGAGGCCCTCGGAGACGTCGTCTACGTCGACCTGCCCGAAGCCGGCTCGACCGTCACCGCCGGAGAGACCTGCGGCGAGATCGAGTCCACCAAGTCCGTCTCCGACCTCTACTCCCCGGTGACGGGAACCGTGGTCGAGGTCAATGACGCAGTCTCGGACAACCCGGGGGTCGTGAATGAGGACCCCTACGGCAATGGCTGGCTGTTCACCGTCGAGGTGAGCGACGAGGGCCCGCTGCTGTCGGCCCAGGAGTACGCCGAGGCCAACGGCGGTGAGCTCGCATGAGCGCGCTGAAGGAGACCGCGGCGGTGACGCAGGTGCCGGTTGAGTTGACGTCGTCGTTGGCGGAGTTGGACCCGGAGATCG
>NZ_CALMQR010000112.1:0-17758 GCF_937871995.1 uncultured Citricoccus sp.
TCCGGCGGCCGTCTCGCTCACCACCGGGCTCCCTCCACCCCCAGCTGGTCCACGGCCGTCCGTGGCACCGTCTCATCATTAGGGTGGGGGTGGAATCGATCGCGTCCTCCCCTGACGTGGTCACTATCAGCAGGCCCGCCGCCACTGGCACCGGACATCGAAAGAGATGCTCATGCGCACCAAGAACATGCTGCTCACCGCAGCGGTGATTGGTCTCGCAGTGGTGGCGGGCTCGTTGGGTGTCGGGGGGACCTGGGCGCTGTGGAATGCGTCCATGCAGTCGAACCCGGGCACGGTCCAGGCGGCGAACTTCGATATCACGGTCAACGGGAAGAGCATCCCTGCCGACGGGTCGAACGTCTCCCTCGCGTTGGAAGATCAAACGACCATGCTTTCCCCCACCCAGAATGTCTACGCTGCCGTGACCGTCACCAACGCGACGAATGCCTCAGGCCCGTTCAACGTCAGGGCCGGCCTAAGTGCCCCAGTTCCCGCGAGCGGGACCGAGGCGGACATGAAGCCTTACCTCATCCTCACCACTGCTCCCCGAACCTCCGGGACGTGCTCCGATGTCCCGTCCGGTGCCTACACGACCGCCGCCAAATCGGTACAGGTCCCCAAGGACCAGTCCGCCTCGTACTGCGTACAGGTCGCCCTCGAACCGAACGCGCCCCCTTCGCTCAGTGGCAGGACAGTCACCGCCGTCCTAGACCTATCCGTCTCCCAGCTTCCTGCAGGTGTCTGACATGAATGATTCGCGTGTACCCCGGCGCAGCGCCCCGGCCTGGTTCCAGTGGATAGGGCAGACCGTCTCCTTCATCGCGCTGTGCTTCTTCGCCCTGGCCGCGATCCTCCTGATTGCCGTCCCCCTCGTCACGGGTTCCCAGACCTACTCGGTGCTCACCAGCTCGATGGCCCCGAAGTACCCCCCGGGGACGTTCCTGGTGGTCAAGCCGACCGACTTCGACCAGTTACGGGCCGGCGACGTCGTCACCTTCCAGATCGAGTCCGGCCGCCCCGAGGTCATCACCCATCGCATCACCGGGTTCACGGCCAGTCAGGACGGCGAGCGCCTTCTGATCACCCAGGGCGACAACAATGACGTCGCCGACCCCGAGCCCGTCAGGGAGATCCAGGTCCGCGGCAAGCTGTTCTACGCCGTCCCCTACGTCGGTTTCGTGGCCAATGCCCTGGGCAATGCCAACCGCAGCACACTCGTCACCATCCTGGCCGTCGCCCTCATCGCGTGGGGTGCCCTCAGCATGGTGCGTGGCGCTGTCCGCGAGCGCAGGGAAAAGCGCGACCAGCAGCTCATCGAGGCGGCCACCCACCAGACGGACACGGTCGTGCAGCGTTCCGAGGAGGGCCGATGACCCGCTCACCGGGGCGCATGTTCCTGGCCGTCTTCCTGGTGGTCTTCCTGGGCGGCCTCGGTGTCTCGGGTGCCTCCGCCCTGTGGTCGATGCAGACTCACGCCACGGTTCAGGTTGCCACCGGCACGTGGGGAGCGTCCCCTACACCTACGCCTACACCCACACCTACGCCGCCTGCGTCACCCACACCGACTCCAACACCAACACCCACGCCCACTACCCCTGCCCCCACCAACCAGCCGTGGCAGTGGACGTCGGATCCGGTGTTGGAGGTCGTGCAGGTCAGCAAGGGCAGTCCCGTCACGGTCACCCTCCGGTGGGCGGCGCCGGCCGGACAGACCGTCACGCAGTACGTGGTCGAGGTTCTCGGGTCCACGAATGTGTCGGTGCAGACGGGCCAGCGCCAGGCCGTCGTCACCGTCCCCAACGGCAATAGCTGTTATCCCGTCCGGCTGTCTGCCGTGACGGCGACGGGGCAGTCCCAGGTGATCGAGCGGACCGTGACGTTCCACCCTGGCGGTGACGGCACGGCGACCATCGGCCTGACGCCCCGGTGCTGGTGAACCCACGCCGTGGCCCTCAGCCCTCCGGCAGCAGCCTCCGCCGCATGATCAGTGCGTCCACCGGCGGCAGTCCGTACCCACCCGGGTAGTACCCGGCCCGGGTGTGGATGTGCTCGAAGCCGTGACGGACGTAGAGCTGTTGCGCGCGCGGGTTGTCCGCCCGTACCTCCAGCAGCACGTCGCGTGCCCCGCGCCGGGCGGCCTCGGCCACCATCCACTGCAGCATCGCCGTGCCCAGTCCGCGTCCCTCGGCCTCGGGGACCACGGCGATGGTCTGGACATCGGCCAGCGGCGGGACGCACATCAGTCCGCAGTACCCCACGATGCCGGCGCTCCCCTCGGCGTCCACCGCACCGGCCGCCTCACAGGAGGCCTCGATCACGCGGTAGTCGCGGGTGCCGCCGTCCTCCCGGGGACGGGCCTCGTTCAGCTCGTCCTCGAAGAAGTGCAGGGGCCAGGCGTCCTCGGGGAACAACCGGGTCTCCAGGGCGTGCACCACCGGGAGGTCCGACCACTCCATCGGGCGCAGCGTGTAGCCGGCGGGCAGGACGGGGTCGGGGGGTGTCAGCATGGGCGCCATTCTACGAACCGCCCTCCCGGGAGTTACGATCACGCTCCACGGTGGGACACGCCGGACAAACCACCGTGCGTCGTGATCGTAACTCCGCCCATCGGTACGTAACCCCGACCGGTCATAACTTCGGCCGTCCGGCCCGGGGCCTCGAGGGCGTCCGTCCTGACGAACGACTACTTCTTGTTCGGCAGCGCCAGCCGGAACACCTTGGCCCAGGCCGAGCCGACCTGCTTGTGCAGCGGCCCGGTGTTGTAGGGCAGGCCGTAGCGGTCGCAGATCTCGCGGACCTTGACGGCCACCTCGGCGTACCGGTTGGACGGCAGGTCCGGGAACAGGTGGTGCTCCACCTGGTGGGAGAGGTTGCCGGTCATGAAGTGCATGAACTTCGAGCCGGAGATGTTGGACGAGCCGATCATCTGGCGCACGTACCAGTCGCCGCGGGTCTCCCCCTCCACCATCTCCTCGGTGAAGGTCTCGGCGCCTTCGGGGAAGTGCCCGCAGAAGATCACGGAGTGCGCCCAGATGTTGCGCAGGCCGTTGGCCACGATGGTGCCGAGCAGCGCCTGCTTCCCGGAGCCGGACACCAGCTGGGCGGCGATCGGGGTGGCGGCGTAGTCCTTGGCGAACTGCCGGGCCGCCTTGAGGCCGACCACCTTCAGGTCCCGCCGCAGTTCCGCGTAGGACTTCTCCCCCGACTGGACCTTGTGGATCTCCAGGTCGTAGAACGCGATGCCCCATTCGAAGATCGGGGCCAGCCCGGCGTTGATGACCGGGTTGAGGATGTGCTTGGGCTCCCAGGTCTCATCGGCGTCCATGCGCAGCACGCCGTAGCCGACGTCCCGGTCCTTGCCGATCACGTTGGTCCAGCGGTGATGCATGTCGTTGTGGGTGTTCTGCCAGGACGTGGAGGGGGTGACGAAGTCCCACTCCCACGTGGTCGAGTGGATGTCCGGGTCGCGCATCCAGTCCCACTGGCCGTGGAGCACGTTGTGCCCGATCTCCATGTTCTCGATGATCTTGGCGAACGTGAGCATGGCGGTGCCGGCCACCCAGGACACCTTGTTGCCGGCACCGAGCAGGCAGGCGCGGCCGGCGACCTCGAGGCCGCGCTGCAGCCGGATCACGCGGCGGATGTAGGCGGCGTCGGTGGCACCGCGCTCGGCCAGGACCCCGTCCCGGACGGCGTCGAGCTCGCGGCCGAGCTCGGCCACCTGCTCGTCGGTCAGGTGCGCGGCGGCCGGCGGGCGCACGATGGGGCCACCGGCGGCGGCCAGGGAACCGGGACGCACGGTCGCGGCCGTGGTGCGTCCTGCCTCCGGGTCCCGACGACGGCCGGTCCCCTCGGTGCGGGCGGTCTCGTCGACCGTGGGGTCGGCCGGTGCCCAGCTGTGGGTGTCCGGGCCGGCGACGGCACCGGGGCGCTTGCCGGAGGTCAGCAACGTGGAGTTCTTGCGGTCTGAGATCAGGGTCATGATTCTCCTAAGGGGTCGGGAGAGGAAAACTGTGGGGGCGTCAGAGGCCGAGACTGACGGGTCCGGCCGCTGCGCTGACGCAGGTCTGGATGAGTTCACCGGGGTCACCGTGGACCTCGCCGGTGCGCAGGTCGGTCACCTGCCCGGAGCGCAACGGCACCAGGCAGGCGTGGCAGATGCCCATGCGGCAACCGCTCGGGGCGGGGATGCCGGCGTCCTCGGCCACCTCGAGCAGGGGCACGTCACCGGCGGCGTCGGCCTCGACGTCGGAGGTCTCGAAGACCACCAGCCCGCCGGCGCCGGGCTCGCCGACCACGAGGTCGGCACGGAACCGTTCGATCTTCAGCTCGCCGGCCGCGGGACCACCCGCGCCGGCCAGTCCCACCGCACCCGAACCGGCCCCGGCGGCACGGGACTCGGCCGCCCAGAGGGCCTCGGCGTCGTCGAGGAATCCGCCGGGACCGCAGGCGTAGGCGGCCCGCTCGCGCCAGTCCGGGCACAGCTCGTCCAGCGCGTCGGGACCGCTGAGGTCCAGGCGCCCCTCGTCCGCGGTGGCGTGGTGGTGGACCCGCAGCCCGGGGAACTGGTCGGCCAGCTCGGCCAGCTCCTCGCGGAACAGGGACGTGTCGGGCGTGCGGGCGGAGTGGATGAGGACCACGTCGGCGTCCGGGCGGCGGGGCACCAGGGTACGGATCATGGACATCACCGGGGTCAGCCCGGACCCGGCGGTGAGCATCAGCAGCGGCCGGGGGTGTTCGGGGAGGGTGAAGTCGCCCTCGGGCCGGGCCAGGAAGAGCACGTCACCGGGCTCGGTATGGCGCACGAGCGTGCCGGAGACCTTGCCGATGTCCGTCACCGTGATCTCGGGGTCGGCGCCCGCCGCCGCGGACAGGGAGTAGGACCGCCACTGACGCACGCCGTTGACGTCCACGCCGATGCGCGCCCACTGTCCGGCCTGGTGGGCCTTCCAGCCCGGACCGGGACGGAAGGAGATGGTGGCCGAACCGGGCACGGAGCGGTCCACCCGGGTGACGACGCCTCGCAGCTGCCGGGAGGAGTGCACGGGGTCCAGCAGCGCGAGGAAGTCCTGCGGCGAGCGCGGGGTGGTCATCGCCGAGGCGAGTAGGGAGATCAGAGACTTTCCGGCCATGGCTCCATCCTATAGAGCGCGGAGATAGTTTTCTGCACCACGTGGGTACGATTGGTCCCGTGAAACTATCCCCGGACAACAACGATGCGCCGGACGAACGCTCTTCGCACCCGCTCGCCGGTGGGCCCCCGGCGCCTGCCGTCGAGCACACCCCCGGGACGAAGCGGCTGAGTCCGCCGTGGCGGTCCCTGCCGGCCGATCTGGGCGCCCGGCTTGCCCCCGCCGCCGATCGGGTCACCCAGCAGATCATCGACGTCGTCCCGGACCAGATCCCCGCCTATGCGATCACCCGCACCGACCGGTTCAACGAGGTGCTCTACCTCGGGGTGCACGGCGCCCTGGAGCAGCTGCTCTCCCTGCCCGGGACCGACTCCCCCGCCCTGGACGAGCACTCCCGCGAACTGGTCGCGGCGCTCGGGGCGGGCGAGTACCGCCAGGGCCGGAGCATGGACGCCCTGCTCGCCGCCTACCGCACGGGCGCCCGGATCACGTTCCGCGGGCTGTCCGAGGCCTGCGCCGAACAGGGTATGGAGATGTCCGTGGTGGTGGACCTGGGCGAGTCGATCCTGGCGTACATCGACGAACTGTCCGCGGTGAGCGTGCAGGCCTACGCCTTCGAGCAGACCTCCCGGGCGGGGGCCCTGGAGCTGCGCCGTGCCGACCTGGTCGGGGCCCTGCTGGCCGGCACCACCCAGCCCGCCGAGCTGCGGCGGCTCGCCGCGGCGGCGGACTGGCGGCTGCCGGACCGGATCGCCGTCGTCGTGATGCCGCTGGAGCTGGCCTCCACCGTGCGCACGCGGTTGGGCACCGCGGGCCTGGTGGTCGAGCGGGAGTCCGAGGCCACCGCGGTCGTGGCGGCGCCCGAGGTGGCCGGGCTGCGCTCCCGCGTGGCGGAGGTGTTCGCGGGGTCCTCGGCCGTGATCGGGCCCCCGGCGCGGTGGGACCGGGTCCCGCTCTCCCACCGGGTGGCCCGGCTGGTCGCCGCCCAGCGTGCGGCAGGCCAGGAGCCCGACGACGGCGGGGCCCCGGTGTTCGCCGCCGACCACCTGGGGCGGGTGGTCCTGGGCGCCGAGCCGGAGGTGATGGCGGAGCTGGCCTCCCGGCGGCTGGCCCCGCTGGACGAGCTGACCGAGGCCAAGCGGCTCGTGTTGGAACAGACCCTGCTGTCCTGGCTGGTCCACTGGGGTCAGCGCGTGCCCGTGGCCGAGGAGCTGGGCATCCACCCGCAGACCGTGGGCTACCGGCTGGCCCGGCTGCGCGAGCTGTTCGGGGAGCAGCTGGACGATCCCGAGGCGCGCTTCGAACTGGAGATGGTGCTGCGGACCCGGTGGCAGTAACCCCCGCGCCGCCCAGAGTTACGATCACGCTGCACGGTGAGACACGCCGGTGCAGTCACCGTGCAGCGTGATCGTAACTCGGGGTATCCGTAGTCCACGCCCATCAGTTGCCCACGCGAGTCAGAAGTCCACACGTGTCAGCTGTCGAGGTGCCTCAGACGCCGAGTCGTGTGCGCTGTGAGGCGATGACGCGGCGGAGACGGTCCAGGAAGAGGCGCTGGCCGGCCCGCGTGTAGATGTCGCTGGCGGCGCGGACGACCTCCCACTCGTGGGCCGTGAAGTCCTCGTCCCGGTGGATGTCGCTGTTGAGCTGGTCGCGTCCGCCGTGGCCTGCGCCGTCGTACTGGATGGCGATCTTCCATTGGACGTAGTGCAGGTCCGGGCGGCGCCTCAGGGTGGGTGAGAGCCACACCCACTCATTGACCACCGGTTCCGGCAGGCCCGCGCCCAGGATGATCATCCTGGTCTTCGTCTCCAGCGGCGAGTCGACTCCCTCGCGCAGCAGCGCCCGTGCCTCCCGGGCGGCGGTGATGCCCTTGGTCCTGCGCCGCCGGGTCATGGCGGCGTCGAGGGCGGTAAAGGACGAGAGCGGATTCGAGCCGAGTACGCCGGGAGGACGGGAGGGCCCGTCCGCACGTTGCAGGAGCGCATCACCGGCCTCGACCAACTCGTCCGGGTCTCGGATCAGGGTTGCGAGGTCGAGCCAGGTCCGCTCCGGCGTCGTCAGCCGGAACGGACCGGCCACGGTGACGTCGTCCGGGTGAAGAGTGGCCTTGTGGCCGGCCACGCCCGGACGACGCCGGCCCCCTGCGGTTCCCTTCCGGCCGGTCACGTGCACGGGCCAGTCGTGGTCCAGGTGCGGTGGCAGCCAGATCCCCCACAACCGGGCGGCCGTGGTGTGGCTCAGGTAGTGAGCACCGGGCAAGGAGGAGATCGCCTGCACGGACTCGGTCCACGGCTGTTCCGATCCGTCCCAGACCCGGATGCCGGGTGTGGGTGACTTCAGACGGGGATCTCGGAGCTGATGGTCTGTCATCCCCGCCGCACGTGCCTCCTGGATCGTGAAGACGGTTTTGGCCGCGCCGGTGCAGGTCGCCTGGACGGCGGCATCCCGGTCACGTCGTTCACTGCTCGGATCCATCACCCCAGCGTCGATGATTGCCCGCACCCCTGCAGGAGTTGTCCACAGCTTCCGGCCACCCGGGCCGCCACACCCCCCCTGCCCCACGTGGGTGGGGGTTACGAGCACGCCGGACGGTGGAACACGCCGCACAGAACACCGTCGAGCGTGCTCGTAAGTCATCCCACTGAGCTGATGCCCGCCGATCTCCCACACCACTGCGACCAGGAAGCCCCTACGCTGGCCTGCATGGGACAGCGCATGTTCGTGGCGGTCTACCCGCCGCTGGAGATCCGCGAGGAGTTCGCCGAGTTCCTGCAGTCGCGGCCCGGGATGCGGTGGAGCGCCCCGGAGCAGCTCCACGTGACCCTCGCCTTCCTGCTGGACGTGCCGGACCGGGCCGCCGAGCCGCTGGAGGAGCTCATCGCGGAGGCCTGCGCGCCCGTGCCCTCGTTCGTGTGCGGGATCCACGGCGCCGGAGCGTTCCCCCACCCGGACCGGCCGGCCGTGCTCTGGCTCGGCGTCGAGGACGGGGCCGAGGAACTCTCCCGGCTCTCCCGACGCGTGCGCAGCGCAGCGAACCGGGCCGGCGTCGCACCGGACGGGAAGGCGTTCACGCCGCACCTGACCGTGGCCCGCCCGCCCCGCTCGGAGAACGCCACGCGCTGGATCCGGGTGCTGGAGACGTTCCGGCCGCCGCTGTGGACGGTGGAGGAGGTGCACCTGGTGGAGTCGGTGCTGCAGGGCCACGGCCACCGCCCGCGGCACCGCACCGTGATGACGGCACCTTTGGCCACCTGACCGCGCCCGAGCGTGTCGGTACCGTTGGAGGAGCCATGCCGTGACGCGGCCGGCACTGTCCCGACCGTCGGCCGCAACGGTCCGAGGAGAGGAAACACCATGCGTCACGCATCAGACACCACTCGCGCCCGGACGGCGGCGGCCCTGCTGGGCCTGACCGGTCTGGTCGCCCTGTCGGCCTGCGCCGACCAGGGCGGTGAGGCCGACGCCTCGTCCGCCCCGCCCGAGGTCGCCCAGAGCGCCTCGTCCCCCATGGCCGGCGGGGACACCGCCAGCCCCGGCACCGGTGGGACGCCGGCGTTCACGGCGGCCCTGAAGGATGCCGAGGGTGGCGACGTCGGCACCGTGGAGTTCACCGAGGCCGAGGGGGCGATGGAGCTCCACGTGCAGGCCACCGGGATGGACCCGGGTTTCTACGGCCTCCACGTCCACGCGATCGGTCAGTGCGAGCCGGACAGTGCCGCCCCGGACAACCCGGACAAGACCGGGGCGTTCCTCTCCGCCGGGGGCCACCTGGGCGGGACGGAGACCCAGCATCCGGAGCACGCCGGGGACCTGCCCACCCTGCTGGTGCAGGAGTCCGGAGACGGCCACCTGACCTTCCACACGGACCGGTTCACGGCCGAGGACCTCGACGACGAGGACGGCTCGGCCCTGATGATCCACTCCACACCGGACAACTACGCCAACATCCCCGAGCGCTACGCCCCGGAGGGACCGGACGAGGACACCACCAAGACCGGTGACGCCGGGGACCGGCTGGCCTGCGGGGTCGTCGAGGCCGCGCAGGGCTGACGCAGGTCCCGACGCCGGCCCCCGCGCCGGTCCCCGCGTCCGCACCCGACGCCGGCCCCCGGGCCGGTCTCCGCGCCCGCACCCGACGTCGGCTCCCGCGCCGGGCCCTCCACCGCTCGGCGCGGGGCCGGTGTCGCTCCGCCAACGTCCTGGACCGCTCCCCCGGGGTCCTACGCTGGACCCATGGCGTCCGGTTCCTCCCCCATCGAGTCGGTGGACCGCGCCCTCGTGCTGCTGACCCTGCTGCGCGAACAGGGGTCGGTGTCGGTCGCGGAGGCCGCCGCACACCTGGGGGTGGCCCCGTCCACCGCGCACCGGCTGCTGACGGCGCTGGTCCACCGGGACTTCGCCCGCCAGGACCACCTGCGCCGCTACCTCGTCGGTCCGGCGTTCCGGACCTCCCCGGTCACCTCCCCCGCACTGGCCGCCCTGCGCGACGCCGCCCGCCCGGCCCTCGAGCTCGCCCGCGCCGAGACCGGGGAGACCGTCCAGGTGATGGTGCTGCGCGGCGGGAACATCCTGTTCCTGGACGGGATCGAGTCCGGGCACTCCCTGCGCATCGCCTCCCGCACCGGGGACGTCCTGCCCGCGTTCACCTCGGCCGGCGGCAAGGCCCTGTTGTCCCGGCTCAACAACCAGCAGCTGGATGAGCTGTTCCGGGCGGGACTGCCTGACTGGCCCACGGCCACCATCCAGTCCCGGGCCACGCTCAAGCGCCGGATGACCCGCATCCGCCAGGACGGCTACGCCACCAACATCGAGGAGACGGAGCAGGGCGTGGTGGGGATCGGCGTGGCGGTCGTGGATGAGCTGGGGCGGCCGCTGGCCGGGCTCACGACGGCGACCCCCAGCCTCCGCTTCACCCGCGCCGATCTGCCCCACCACGTGGAGACCCTGCGTGCCGCCGCCCGGATCCTCGAGCAGCGGCACGCTGAGCTTGCCCAGTGACCTGCGCCCGGCCGGCCGGGCTCCGAGGGTCACGTCCAGACGCCATCCACCGTCAGGCGTGATGCGACCTCTGCATTCTGGCGCCCGCGTCCATGGCCCGCAGCAGGCGCGCGAGGTGTTCCATCTTCCTGACGCTGCTGGTCAGGGACATGGTGGGGTGTCGTCGGCTCAGGGCCCGGGAGGGCGTCTTCTCCCCGAGGGCGCGGAGCGTGATCAGGGTTCCGTTGTCGCGGGCCCTGAGGAACGCCTGTACGCTCCATGCGCCGATACCGAACGGGCCGGATCCTGACCCGGTGACGGCCTCGTCCGGGGGATCTTCCAGGGGGTCGAGGGGGAGCGTGTCCTCGTCAGCAGGCTCTACGTGCGCGCGCAGATGGCCGAGATAGTCGGTGAGATGCCGGATCGTGGCCTTCGGGTCGCAGATCGATTCGAGGTGCAGGATCTGTTCGGTCATGGATCTCGCTCCCATGCGGTAGTGGCGGCCGCGCACACTCCGGTCGGGGCCTATCCGTGACCCGGGGTGCTGGTTGGTGCCCGCATCGGCCGGTCAGGATGCGCGAGCCGCGGGGTGTTCCTTCATGATCGTCACCGGAGGTGGGGTGAACGTGGACGTGTCCTCACGGTACAAACGTAGTTTCCGCTCTCGCCCCTCGACAGGGTGGTGCGCACTCGTCAACCACTCGTCACGCACGCGTCACCCCCGAATTGCGTGCATCCCCTCCTGCCTTCGAGACGGGATAGTCGACATGGCCTCACCGCGTCGAAGGGCCGAGGACCCCGCCGGCGGCGTGCCGGGCGTGATCCACGCCCGGCACGCACCAGAAGTGACCTTGAAGGGCGTCAGGCCCCGGCCAGCGCCCGCTGGACGCGGCTGACCGTGGCGTCGACCTGTTCGGGCCGGGCGACCATGCCCACGTCCATGACCTCGCCGCGGACCGCGCCCTGGATGATGCGCTTGAGCGGGATCTCCAGGCGCTTGCCGGTGGGATTGCGTGGGATCGCGGGGACGAACACCACGTGGTCCGGGACGTGGCGCGGGGAGAGCTCGGTACGCAGGGTGGTGCGGATGGTCCGCTCCAGCGCCGCCTCGTCCGCGCCCTCCTCCGGTTCGGCCAGCAGGACGAGCTTGCCCATGCCCCCGGCGTCCTCGAAGTGCAACACCATGGTGTCCCTGACCTGGGGCAGGGCGTCCAGCACGGCGTAGAACTCGGCGGTGCCCAGGCGCACCCCGCCGCGGTTCAGGGTGGCGTCCGAGCGGCCGGTGATCACCCAGGAGCCGCGCTCGGTCTGCATCAGCCAGTCGCCGTGGCGCCACACGCCCGGGTAGACGCCGAAGTAGCTGTCCCGGTAGCGCTCGAAGTCCTGGTCGCCCCAGAAGAACACCGGCATGGAGGGCATCGGCGCGGTGCAGACCAGCTCCCCGGCCTCGCCTCGCAGCGGCCGGCCCTCCGGATCCCAGGACTCCACGGCCACCCCGAGCGGACGGCAGGACATCTCCCCCGCCCAGACCGGGGTCAGCGGGCTGCCGCCGACGAACGCGGCGCAGATGTCCGTGCCGCCCGAGGTGGGGGCCAGCAGCAGGTCCGGGTTGACGGCGTCGAGCACCCAGCCGGCGACGTCGGCGGCCAGCGGCGAGCCCGAGCACTGGATCTCCCGCAACCGAGAGAGGTCCCAGCGCTCGCGGGGGCGCATCCCGGCGTGGGCGCAGGCCCCCAGGTAGGCGGAGCCGGTGCCCATGTAGGTGGACTTCGTCTCGGCCATCACCGCCCACTGGGACCACTCCCCGTCCGCGGCCGGCCAGTTCGGGTCCCCGTCCATGAGCACCACGGAGGCGCCCAGCAGCAGGGAGGACATGCCCATGGCCCAGACCATCCAGCCGGTGGTGGAGAACCAGAACGCGTTGTCGGCCTCGCTCATGCCGAAGTGCAGCCCGTGGGCCTTGAGGTGCTCGAGCAGGATGCCTCCGTGGCCGTGCACGATCGCCTTGGGCCGTCCGGTGGTGCCGGAGGAGAACAGCACGATCAGCGGGTGGTCGAAGGGCACCGGCTCGATGTGCACCTCCGGGACGGCAGTCCCGGTCCCGACGCCGGCCACGGCCTGACCCGTGCCCCTCACCCCCGCGCCCCTCGCCTCGAGGCCCGTTCCGACCCGGCCGGTGAACGCGGCCCAGCCCTCGGCGCCCTCGGGCGGCTGGGCGTTCGGGTCCAGGTAGGGCAGCAGGACGGTCCGGGTGCCGGGCAGGAACTGCCGGATCCGGGCCAGGTCGTCGGCGCGGGAGAGCTCGCGCTTGCCGTAGCGGTAGCCGTCGATCGCGATCAGCAGCGTCGGCTCGAGCTGGCTGATGCGGTCGAGCACGGACTGCGGGCCCATTTCCGGGGGCACGGCACACCAGATCGCGCCGAGGGCCGTCGTCGCCAGGTAGGCGGCCAGTGTCTCCGGGATGTTGGGCAGGTACCCGGCCACCCGGTCGCCCACGCCCACGCCGCGGGCGATCAGCCCGGCCTGGATGCGGGCGATCTCCTCCTCCAGCCGCGCCCCGGTCCACTCCACGGATCCGGTGGTCTGGGACCGGGAGGTGACCATGATGTCGTCGGGACGCTCGCGGAGCCTGCGCAGCACGTGCTCGGCGTAGTTGATCCGCGCTCCCGGGAACCACCGTGCCCCGGGCATCGTGCGCTCCTGAAGGACGGCCGTGTACGGGGCGTGGGTGATCACCTCGAAGTGCTGCCACACCTCCTTCCAGAAGTCCTCGAGGTTCGCCACGGACCAGGCCCAGGCGTCGTCGTAGGTGGCGAATCGCTGGCCGTACCGGGCCTCGAGGTCCTCCAGGAACCGGCCCATCCGGGTGGTGTGCCAGTCGGCGCGGTCGGGGGCGGGGGTGAGCAGGGTGCCGGGCTGGGTGGTCGTCGTCGTCATGTCGGGTCCTTTCAGGCGGTGGGGCGGGCGGCGGCCGGGGCGGCGGCGGACGCCGTGGCGTCGGCCGAGGTGGTCCCGGCACCGCGCTTCATCGACAGGCTGAGGGCGGCCACGCAGGCGGCGGCGATCAGCAGCGGGATGGCGAACAGGTAGAAGATGCTCTCGGGTGCCCAGCCGCCGTCGATCAGGTAGCCGACCAGGATGGGGGCGGCGATCGAGACCAGGCGGCCGATGCCGATCATCCAGCCGATACCGGTGGCGCGCGCCGTGGCCGAGTACACGCCCGGGGCCACGGCGTAGAAGCCGGCGATGCCCGCGGTGGTGAGCACGCCCAACAGCACGGCGGTGCCCATGGCCACCGGGATCACGGAGAAGACGAGACCGAACAGGACGTAGGAACCGGCGGCCGCGGCCAGCGCGCCGAACAGCAGGCGGTTGGACTTGAAGCGGATGGCCAGCGCGCTGAAGATGAAGCAACCGATGATCCCGCCCAGGTTGGCCAGGGTCCCGGTGCGGATGCCCAGGGTGTCCTCGCCGGAGGCCTGCGCGATGATCTGCGGGGTCCAGGTGTTGGCGAAGTAGTAGGCGGCCACCAGGCAGGCGTAGCCGATCCAGAGCATGAAGGTGCGGAAGCGTACGGTGCCCCGGAAGATCTGGGCGATGCCGCCGCCGGAGGCGTCGGTGGCCGGCAGTGCGGGCAGTTCCGTCAGCGGGGCGCGGCCCATCCTGGCCAGGATGCGGTTGGAGCGCTCGAGGGCGCCGGCGGGGCGGCGGGCCAGCAGGAAGTCGAGCGATTCGGGCAGCAGGGCCAGGGCGATGAGGAACATCAGGCCGCTGAGGGCGGCGCCCACCCAGAACAGGGCCTCCCAGCCGAAGGCCCCGATCATGGGCTCAGCCACCACGCCGCCGATGGTCGCCCCGATGGGGTAGCCCGCGGCGTAGATGCCGATGATGGACCCGCGGCGGGCATCGGAGGCGTACTCGGAGACGAGGACGTTGAGGTTCGCCATCATGCCGCCCACGCCGAGGCCGGTGAGCAGGCGGACCACGAGCAGCCAGGTGGCGTCCGGGGCGATCGCGGACAGCGCCATGCCGACGGTGATGACGAACATGGAGCCCACGGCCAGCCAGCGGCGGCCGATGAAGTCGGCCAGCGGGGTGAGGAAGATCGAGCCGGCGGCCATGCCGAACAGGCTGGCGCTGAGCAGGTAGCCCAGCATCACGGGCTCCACGCCCCACTCGGCGCTCAGCGAAGGGGCGGCGTAGGCCATCGCGGCCACGTCGAACCCGTCCAGCAGGATCATGGCCAGCGCAACGCTGACGGCCATGACCTGGAACGGGGTCATTGGCGATTTCCGGATGTCGGACAGCACGTCCATAGGTCCTCCAGGGTGGAACGGGAATGTCTCACCCGGACGCTATAGAGGCGCGGCGGCGTGATCCACATCACCGGTCGACATTCCGTCCTCAGGAATGCGACCGGTGATGCGATCGGGCGGGTATCGGTCGTCGGCCGACCCGTGATCAGCCGGCGGTCCACCGGCGGTCAGCCGGCGGCGACGACCTCCCGGGGGTCGTGCCCGAGGGCGATGGCCTGGCCGGCGTCCAGCATGGCCTCGGTGCAGGCGACGTCATAGCTGGAGTACTCCTGCGGGAAGCCCAGGGACCGCACCGCGCACTCGGCGTTCTGCTCGTAGATGTCCACGGCACCCCAGCTCGTGACGAGGTCCTCGGAGTAGTACGGCTGCAGCATCGCATCCAGGGTGGCGAAGTCGTAGTCGGCGACCGCGTGCTGGAGTACGTGCATGCACTCGTGCGCGGCGGTGTGCTCGAGCTGGTACTCGTCCAGGCCGGACCGGATCTGCACCGACGCGGGCTGGCCCGAGGTCACGGAGGTCACGCCGGTGGCGCCGTCGATGCTGGTCGCCTTGACGATGGTCAGCGCGGTGCCCTTGCAGCCGTACTCCTCCATGAACGCTGCGGCCTGGCGCTTGTAGGCGGTCGCATCGGAGTTCCCGACGACGGCGGCCTCGGCGGGTGCCTCGGCGGCGGCCGTGTCCGCGGCCGTCTCAGCGGCGGCAGAGTCCGCGGTGGCCTCGGTGGCGTCTGAATCCGTGCTCGAGTCCCCGACCGCAGCGGCCGGCGCATCCCCGGCGGGCGTCTCGGCACCGGTGAGGGCGGCCCCGACCAGCACGATGGCCAGCTCGTCGCGGGAGATCGCGCGGTCGGCCTTGAACTCCCCGTCACCGTACCCGCGGACGATCCCCGCATTGGCGAGCCAGGTGATCGCGGTGGCGGAGTCGCTGCCGGGGGCGACGTCCGCGAACACGAAGGCGCCCGCGGGCTCATCGGCCCCGACGGAGCGGTACGCGATCTGTGCGGCCTCGCCGCGGGTGATCCCCGGGTCGGCGTAGGCCGCCCCGTTGCTCAGCCCCACGCAGGCCAGCCACTCGTCGACGGCGGCGGCCGTGGTCCACGTCTGGCCGGCGGGGAACGAGGCGGCCAGGCAGGCGGCCTCGGAGCCCGCCGCGGGGGCGTCCGTGGCGGGAGCGGCGACGGCGGCCCCGGCGGCGGGCACGAGCAGGGCGCCGGACGCCGCGACGGCGGTGAGGGCACGGGCCAGACGACGGCGGCCGGTGCGCGGGGCGTCCTCGGTCGAGGCGATGGGCGCGGTACGGCGCGGGGTGCTGGTGCGGTCGGCGACCATGGTGAGTCCTCCCGGGTGTCCGAGGTCTGGTGTCGGTACCACCCGAGCCCGGGTGGCCACAGGTTCGTCACCCTAGGCGGTGCACTCGGCAGGCCGCCACCCCGATTTTCGGAACCCACCGCTGACGTGGAGGTTCGCGCGCGTCACATTCCGGCGGTCCGCCGGAGCCGGTCGATGTGCACGGAGGCCTCGGCCTTGGTCAGATTGGCGGGCAGCTCCTCGCCGGCGGCCCGGGCCAGGGTGTCCAGGTAGGACCGCTGGGACGGGGTCATGGGGTCGTCCCCGCTGACCCACTCGTCGGGCTCCTTCTCCAGGGCGGGATCCTCGGTACTGGAGGCGCCGATGGTGTCCTGGCCGTCGTCCAGGGCGGCGGCCCTCTGCTGCTCGGCGATGTCGGCCTCGTTGGCCTCCACGGGTGCGCCGGCGGCGACCTGGTCCTCCGGATCGGGGAAACGCTGGGTGCTCATGGTGCTGCTCCTTCCGTGACGACGACGTCGGGTGCTGGCCATGGTAGCCCGGGGATGCAGAGATCGCCCGGTCCCGGTGGCAGTGCCACCGGGACCGGGCGATCGAATTCCTCGCAGGTGAGGCCGGGTCAGGGCCTCACGCGGGGTGTCAGACTACTTGGCGGCGTTCTGCTTCTCCGCGGTGGCCACGACGACCTGGGCGATCTGCTTGGCGGCCTGGTTGCGCTGGATCTCACCGTTGGCGTAGTCCTCGATGACCTTGGACTCGGCCATCACGGAGATCAGGTCGGCGGCGGAGTTGCCCGCCAGCGGCTTGACCAGGCCGGTGTCGCTCAGCACACGCAGCACGCCGGGGATCTGCACGCGGTCCACACCGGCGGTCTCCACGGCCTGCAGGCCCTGCTTGACCAGCTGCGTGACCTCCTTCTCGGTGAGCGGGGAGTTGGGGTCGTTCACGCTGTCGACCAGCTCGAGGCAGCGCACGGCCTTCATGAGCGTAGCGATGTCCAGGTTCTTGGCCTCGGAGAGGTCGGTGCCCTTGAGGCACTCGCGCAGCTCGGCCTCGGCCTCCTCGGAGGTCATCTTGCCCTTGCCGTTCTGCTGGCCCTTGCCGTTGGCCGAGGTCTGCTCGGCGGCGGTGGCCTGGTTCCACGGCTCGGCGGCGATGGTCACCGCGGCGGCCGGGATCAGCAGGGCGCCGGCGAGCGCGGCGGCAACGAGGCCGGGCTTGAATCCGCGGCGCTTGCTCGGACGATTGGTGGTCTTCGGCGTGTTCTGGTCGATAGACATGTGGTTCCCCCTCCAAGGGTCCTGGAGCAATAAAGCAGAGCCACCCAAGTCAGGACAGCTTCCGGAGTTACGGTAGCAGGAGACGATTGAACTTCCTAATGGAAACTAGACCGTCACAGAGTGGCGACACGCACGAGAGGATGTCAGGTCCGTCACAGCAGACGGATGACCTCGTCCAGCATCGCCTCGGTGAGCCGGCCGGTGAAGGTGTTCTGCTGGGAGACGTGGTAGCAGCCGACCACGCGCACCTGCCGCTCCCCCGCGTCCTGACCGCCCTCGCCCCCGCCGCCAGCACCGCCCGGCGCGGTGAACACCGTCTGCACCCCGTGCCCGAACTTCGCCCGCGGCCGTGGCATGCCCCAGCCGATCCGGGCGACGGCGGCGTGCAGGGACTGCCAGCCGATCGAACCCAGCACCAGGATCGACTCCACCGTGGTCAGCAGCTGCAGTTCCCGGTCCAGCCAGTGCCCGCAGGCGGCCCGCTCGGCCGGGGTGGGCTTGTTGTCCGGCGGGGCGCAGTGCACGGGGGCCACCATGCGCAACCCGGTCAGGCGCTGACCGTCACCGGCCATCACGGACGTCGGCCGCTCGGCATAGCCGGCCCGGTGCAGCGCTGCGAACAGCCAGTCCCCCGAGCGGTCTCCGGTGAACATCCGCCCGGTGCGGTTGCCGCCGTGGGCGGCGGGGGCGAGCCCCACCACGAGGACCCGCGCGGACTCGTCCCCATAGGAGGGCACGGGCCTGCC
>NZ_CALMQR010000113.1:0-12351 GCF_937871995.1 uncultured Citricoccus sp.
GGGCGGACGCGAGGTACGGACGTCCTTCTCCGGGCCGTGCGTCTCCCGCAACGGAGAATGGCTCTACCTGCAGGGGGAGGACGTGGGGGAGTCCGGCCTGGAGTTCGTGGCGGCGAACACGGGCGTCTACGCCGTGCCGGCCCCCACGGCCCTCCGCCACGCCACGGCCGGCTGGGACCGTCCGGCGGCCACGCTCCGGCCGCGGCTGCTGACCGACGCCGACGGGATGAACTGCTCCGGTGGCCCCCTGCAACCCTCGGGGCAGGACAACGTGCTGGCGCTGGCCGAGCAGCGCGGTCGGCGCGTGCTGGTGTGGATGTCCCATCACGGCCACCCGGAGACGATCGTGGACCTGCGCGGAGAGGTCACCGGCGCGTCCGAGGCCGGCGGCAACCTGGCGGTGTCCTACACCACGGAGCTCTCCCCCGGGTCTGTGGGCATCCAGCACCGGGGGACGGGCCTGACGGAGCTGTTCGACCCGAACGACCCCTGGCGCCGGGACGCCTTCTCGACCGCGGGCCTTGAGCGCGAGTACCGGGTCCAGGAGGGCGTCGAACCGGGCATGGTGCACGGGTGGGTGTTCGTCCCGTCCGGGCCGGGGCCGCACCCGGTCGTGCTCAACATCCACGGCGGTCCCTACGCGCAGTACACGTGGTCCTGGTTCGACGAGACCCAGGTGCTGGTCGAGGCCGGTTATGCCGTGGTGATGTGCAATCCGCGCGGTTCGAACGGCTACGGGTCCGAGCACGGGTCGACCATCCGCGAGCGGCTGGGCACGGTGGACCGCCAGGACATCCTGGGGTTCCTGGAGGCGGCCCTGGACGAGTTCGGCCCGGGTGGCACGGGGGTGCTGGACGCGGACCGGATGGGTGTGATGGGCGGTTCCTACGGCGGGTACATGACCGCCTGGATCACGGCCCACGACCACCGCTTCACGGCGGCGATCGTCGAGCGCGGATTCCTGGACCCGGTCTCCGCCCTGGGCTCCAGCGACATCGGCTGGTTCTTCACGTCCCAGTACTTCGGCGACGACCACGACCACGTCCGCACCCAGAGCCCCCTGCAGGTGGTGGACCGGGTGCGCACGCCCACCCTGGTGATCCACTCGGAGCAGGACCTGCGCTGCCCGATCGAGCACGCCCAGCGTTACTACCACGCGTTATGGGCGTCCGGGGTGGAGTCCGAGCTGCTGGTGTTCCCGGGGGAGGACCATGAACTGTCCCGTTCGGGCACCCCGTGGCACCGACGGGCCCGCTTCGAGCACGTCCTGCGCTGGTGGGACCGGCACCTGCCCGTCTCCCGCGGGGCCGGCGCGAGCGGCTGACAGGTAAGTTACCGGCGAGTAGTATCGGTCCATGACCGCCACACCCGCCACCGGGCACCCCGCGAGCCCTCCGTATCCGACCCTGTTCAGCCCCGTGACGGTCGGACCGGTCCGGCTGGAGAACCGGGTGATCATGGGCTCGATGCACCTGGGCCTGGAGGACCGTCGCCGCGACGCACCGAAGCTCGCCGCGTTCTACGCGGAGCGGGCCCGCGGGGGAGTGGGGCTCATCATCACCGGTGGCTTCGCCCCGAACCGGACCGGCCGCCTCACCCCGATGGCCGGGACGATGCGTTCGGCGGCCGACGTGGTCGCCCATCGCACGGTCACCCACGCCGTCCACGCCGCCGGCGGCCGGATCGCGCTGCAGCTGCTGCATGCCGGCCGGTACTCCTACCACCCCTGGTCCGCGGCACCGGAACGCTCGACGTCACCGATCACCCCCTTCACCGCCCGCCGGATGTCCCGGCGGGCGGTCGGGCGCACCGTGGCGGACTTCGTGCGTGCGGCCGGACTGGCCCGGCGGGCCGGCTACGACGGGGTGGAGGTCATGGGCTCGGAGGGCTACCTCATCAACCAGTTCCTGTCCCCGCGGACCAACCGGCGCACCGACGCCTGGGGCGGCACCCCGAGCAAGCGCCGCCGGTTCGCCACGGAGATCGTCCGCCGCATCCGGGCGGCCGAGGGCCCGGACTTCCTGATCGTGTTCCGGATGTCGATGGCGGACCTCGTCCCGGACGGGCAGAGTCTCACGGAGACGCTCGAGCTCGCCCGGGAGCTGGAGGAGGCCGGCGCGGACCTGCTGAACACCGGCATCGGCTGGCACGAGGCCCGGGTGCCGACCATCGTCACCTCGGTGCCCCGGGCAGCCTTCACCGCCTTCACCCGGCGAGTCCGCGAGGCGGTGACCATCCCCGTGGCCGCCTCGAACCGGATCAACATGCCCCACACCGCCGAGCAGGTCCTGGCCTCGGGACAGGCAGACCTGGTGACCATGGCCCGGCCCTTCCTGGCCGACCCGGACTGGGTGGCCAAGGCCGCCGCCGGCACCCCCGGACGCATCAACACCTGCATCGCGTGCAACCAGGCCTGTCTCGACCACACGTTCCAGAACCGGCCGGCGTCCTGCCTGGTCAACCCCCGCGCCGGCCGGGAGACCGACCCGGCGTTCCCCCCGTTGCCGGACCGGTCGCTGCTGCCGGTCGCCCCCCGGTCACGCCGGCAGGACACCGCCCCCCGGCGCATCGCCGTCGTCGGGGCCGGACCGGCAGGACTCGCGGCCGCCACCCAGGCCGCGGCGCGCGGACTGGACGTGGACCTGTTCGAGGCCGGTGGGTCGATCGGCGGGCAGTTCCGCCTGGCCCGGCAGATCCCCGGCAAGGAGGAGTTCGCCGAGACCCTGCGGTACTTCCGGCAGCGCATCGACGAGACGGGAGTGTGCCTCCACCTGGGCCGGCGGGCCACCGTGCCCGGACTGCTCGACGGCGGATACGACCGCATCCTGCTGGCGACCGGGGTGGTGCCCCGGACGATCGAGCTGCCCGGCATAGACCGGCCCAACGTGCACGCATACCCGGACGTGGTCTCCGGGCGGGTGCGCTGCGGCCCCCGCGTGGCGATCATCGGGGCCGGCGGCATCGGCCACGACGTCGCCGGGCTGCTGACCGAACCGGACCCCGCCGCGCCGCAGTCCCCGCGCTCCTGGCACTCCCAGTGGGGCGTGGACCCGGACTTCACCGACCGTGGCGGACTCACCGCCGCCGACCCCGGGGCACCGGCCCGCCGGGTCCACCTCATCCAGCGCAAGACGACCAGGCTGGGAGCGGGCCTGGGCAAGACCACCGGCTGGGTCCACCGCTCGGCCCTGCGGGCCCGGGGCGTGGAGGGCATCACGGGGGCCGGATACGTGAGGATCGACGACGACGGCCTGCACCTGGACGTCGACGGCGCCCGCCGCGTGCTGGAGGTCGACGACATCGTGGTGTGCGCCGGACAGGACTCCCAACGGGACCTGTACGACCCGCTGGTCGCCGCGGGGGCCGACGTCGTACTGGTCGGCGGAGCCGACGTGGCCGCCGAACTGGACGCCAAGCGGGCCATCGAGCAGGCCACGCGGCTGGCCGCCCGCCTGTAGCCCCGGCAGGCCGACCCGTAGACTGACGAGCATGGCAACCGTGTATCAAGCAACCCTGGTGCCCTCGAAGAGGGAACTCCTGGAGTCCTGGCTCGCCCAGCAGCCCTGGTCCGGTGAGGGCGATCTCGAGAAGGTCGGCGCCTACCGCTTCGACGACCCCGAGGGCGAGGTCGGGATCGAGGCGCACCTGGTCCGGCGCGCCGGCAGCGACACCGTGCTGCACGTGCCCCTGAGCTACCGCGCGGCACCCCTGGAGGGGGCCGAACCCTACCTGGTGGGAACCGTGGACCACTCGGTCCTGGGCCAGCGGTGGGTCTACGACGCCATGGCGGACCCCGTGGCCACGGCCTGCTTCCTGCGGGCCCTGGAGGGCGAGCAGCAGCAGGCCGAGGTCCACCTCTACGCGGAGGACGGGCAGTACATCGGCCATGAGCCCTCGGAGGTGTCCGTCACCGTCCTGGGAACTCTGCCCGAGCAGCCCGGGCGGGTGCAGGTGCACCGCGTGGTGGCCAATCCCGAGGACGCCGGGTCCGAGCACCTGGCCAGCCGCCGGCGGCTGACCGCCACGTGGCCGGGCGGCCACGGCGTGATCTTCTCCCTGCACACCGGGGACTGAGGGCCTCCTACAGGACGGTGAAACCCTCCGGCAGGGTCCCGCGTCCGGTGATGGCCATGACCAGGTCCACGGCCTGGCCGTTCTGGACTGCCAGCTCCGAGGCCAGCCGGATCACCTCCGGCCAGGCGAGGTCGAGGGACTCCGGGACCTCCTGACCCGTGGCCCGGGCCAGGTCTGCGGTGTGCACGGCGAGCTCGAAGGTGCGCGTGGGCAGGTAGCCGGCCAGCGTCATGGTGCCGACCGGGGTGCGCAGCCGCGCGTCGTCGGGCGTGCGGTCCACCACGGCCTGCGCCAGCACGCGGTCGCGTTCGATGGTGATGGACGGTTCGTCGCCGAGTGCCTGTCCGGCCAGCCGGCCGCGCTCGGCGACCCCCTCGTCGTCGTGACGGCCCCAGAACGCCCGGTAGTAGGCCACCGGTCCGTCCACGAACGGGGCGCCGGGCTCCGTGCCGGCCTCGAGGTAGGCGGTGACGTTGACCAGGGCGCGGTCCACGTGGCCGGCCAGGTCCCGGACGGTCCACTCGCCCAGGCCCGGTGCCTCCCAGTCGGTGATGTTCCTGCAGACGCGGGCCAGGGCGTTGGACGCGGCACGGTAGGCCTCCACGTGGGGGCGCGGCGGTGGGCCCTCCTGGGACGCGGGCTCGGGCTCGGTGGTCTGGGCGAAGCTGCTGGCGGTATCGGTCTCCATGCCCCACAGAGTGCCATGAGCGCATGGCGGAGGCCAGCGTTCCCGTGAACCCGCCGGATCATGACACGACCACGAGCGGGCTGGTCATACCCTGAGGTCATGAAGACCAGCGTCCACTCCAACTTCCCGCCGCCGACGGCAGACGTGCACCCGGCCGACCGTCATGACGCCATCCGCGTGGTCGGTGCCCGGCAGAACAACCTCAGGGACCTCAGCCTGGAGCTGCCCAAGCGGCGGCTGACCGTGTTCACCGGGGTGTCCGGTTCCGGCAAGAGCTCCCTGGTCTTCGGCACGATCGCCGCCGAGTCCCAGCGGCTGATCACCGAGACCTACTCGTCCTTCGTGCAGGGCTTCATGCCCTCCATGGACCGTCCGGACGTGGACGTGCTCGAGGGGCTGACCACGGTCATCATCGTGGACCAGGAGCGGATGGGCGCCGACCCCCGGTCCACGCTGGGCACGGCCACGGACGTCAACGCCCAGCTGCGCATCCTGTTCAGCCGCCTGGGGGACCCGCACATCGGTCCGCCCAACGCCTTCTCCTTCAACGTCCCCTCGGTCTCGGCCTCCGGGGCGATCACGGTGGAGCGCGGCGGCAGGACGATCGCGGAGAAGGCCTCCTTCAACCGCCTCGGCGGGATGTGCCCGCACTGTGAGGGACGGGGAACGGTCACCGACTTCGACCTCACGGCGATCGTGGACGAGGCCAGGTCGCTGCAGGAGGGGGCCATCCTGGTCCCGGGTTACAGCATGGACGGCTGGTACGGACGCATCTATGCCGGGGCCGGGTACTTCCCGATGGACAAGCCGGTGGGCAGGTTCACCAAGAAACAGCGCCACGACCTGCTGTACCGGGAGGCCACCAAGATCACGGTGGAGGGCATCAACCTGACCTACCTCGGCCTGATCCCGTCCATCCAGCGGTCCATGCTCAGCAAGGACCGCGAGGCCATGCAACCGCACATCGGGCGGTTCGTGGACCGGGCCGTCACCTTCGCCACCTGCCCGGACTGCGAGGGCACCCGGCTGGCCCCGGAGGCGAGGTCCTCGAGGATCAACGGCAAGAACATCGCCGATCTCTGCGCCCTGCAGGTCTCCGACCTCGCGGACTGGGTGAAGGACCTGCACGACCCCTCCGTCGCGCCGCTGCTGCGGTCCCTGGCCGAGACGCTCGACGCCTTCGTGGAGATCGGCCTGGGGTACCTGAGCCTGGACCGTCCCGCGGGAACCCTCTCCGGCGGCGAGGCCCAGCGCACCAAGATGATCCGCCACCTGGGCTCGTCCCTGACGGACGTCACCTACGTCTTCGACGAGCCCACCATCGGACTGCACCCCCACGACATCCAGAAGATGAACCGGCTGTTGCTGGAGCTGCGGGACAAGGGCAACACCGTCCTGGTGGTCGAGCACAAGCCGGAGACCATCGCGATCGCCGACCACGTGGTGGACCTCGGTCCCCGCGCCGGCACCGGGGGCGGGGAGATCACCTACCAGGGCGACCTGGCCGGCCTGCGGGCCTCCGGCACCCTCACGGGGCACCACCTGGACGACCGCTCCGCGCTGAAGCAGGACGTGCGCAGCGGCACCGGCGCCCTGGAGGTTCGTGGCGCGGTCACCAACAACCTGCGGGGCGTGGACGTGGACATCCCCCTGGGCGTGCTGGTGGCGGTCACGGGGGTGGCCGGCTCCGGCAAGAGTTCCCTGGTGCACGGCTCGATCGCCGGCCGTGAGGGCGTGGTGGTCGTCGACCAGTCGGCCATCAAGGGCTCGCGCCGGTCCAACCCCGCCACCTACACGGGACTGCTGGAGCCGATCCGCAAGGCCTTCGCCAAGGCCAACGGGGTCAAGCCAGCCCTGTTCAGCGCCAACTCCGAGGGCGCGTGCCCGAGCTGCAAGGGCGTCGGGGTGATCTACACGGAGCTGGGGTTCATGTCCACGGTGGCCTCGACGTGCCAGGACTGCGAGGGCCGGCGCTACCAGGCGACGGTGCTGGAGTTCACCCTCGGCGGCCGGGACATCGCCCAGGTACTGGCGATGTCCGTGGCCGAGGCGGGGGAGTTCTTCGCCGCGGGCGAGGCCCGGCTTCCCGCCGCCCACAAGATCCTGGCCCGCCTGACCGACGTCGGGCTGGGTTACCTGACACTGGGCCAGCCGCTCTCCACGCTCTCCGGGGGCGAGCGGCAACGGCTGAAGCTGGCCAACGAGATGGCCGCGGCCGGCGAGGTCTACGTCCTGGACGAGCCGACCACCGGCCTGCACCTGGCCGACGTCGAGAACCTGCTGGGGCTGCTGGACCGGCTCGTGGACGCGGGGAAGACGGTGATCGTCATCGAGCACCATCAGGCGGTGATGGCCCACGCGGACTGGATCATCGACCTGGGGCCCGGTGCCGGGCACGACGGCGGCCGGGTCGTCTTCGAGGGGACGCCGGCCGACCTGGTGGCCCGGGTGGGCACGGCGGGGGAGACGCTCACGGGACACCACCTGGCGGAGTACGTCAGGGCCTGAGGTGCGGCCTCGCGGTGGAGGCCAGGTACGCGTCGAGGAGGCTCGAGTCCGCCAGGAGGGGCTCGGTGAGGATTTCCAGGGTGGGCAGGATGATCCTGTCGGCGTAGGCCTCCAGCCAGGCCGGCAGCGCCTCGAGGTCGAGGCGTTCCCCGCCGGCGGGGAGGTTCATGAGGAGCGATCCGAGCGCGAACTCCGTCAGGAGCCTGGCCCGCGCCGGTTCGTCCCGGCTGGGGGTGATGGTGCCCGCCTTCACGCCGTTCTCGAAGTAGGTGACCGCGTCGGCCACCATGCTGTCGACCAGCCGCCGGGTCAGGTCATCCCCGGCCTGCAGGCAGCGCAGGACGTACCCGATCAGGGGAGCGTACCCGTCAACCTGGGCCAGCTGGGACAGCATGGCGGCGGGGGCGCCGACGGGTGCCAGCACCTCGGCCTTGCTGGTGCGCGTCTCGGCCAGCACGTACTCGTCGCACGCCGCCCGCAGTCCGGCCCGGGAACCGAAATGGTGCATGATCAGGCCCGGGCTGACTCCCGCGTCGGCCGCGACGGCGCGCAGGGAGGCGCCCAGGCCGTCCGCGGCGAAGCGCCGGATGGCGGCGTCACGGATCCGGGTCTTGGTGGTGAGGTCCTCGGGACTGCGAGACTCTGAACGCATGTTCAGGATATTAAACAGGCGTTCAGCGGGGGGTCAAGGGTTGCCGACCGTTGCATTATGTCAAGTTCGAGAACGGTGCCGGTCGACTTGGGAGCGGGAGGCGCTCGACGGAAAAGTGCCCCGTCCCACATGCACTGACGGAGGACAGGCCCTCCGGGTACCACCGATCACCGGCGGCCAGGGCGCAAGTAGCTCTCGGCGCCGGACGGGTGGCCCGGGCTGGCGCACCGTGGAGCGAACAGGCACCGACGTCACGCGACTGGGCTGACCGAACCGAGCTGGGCTGACCGAACCGAGCTGGGCTGACCGAACCGACACGACGCCTGCTGACCGCGACGGTCGGCCCGTGTGACCCGAGGCGCCTCGCGACGTCACGGGCCGGCCGGTGTGCGGCGCAGTGATTCCACGCCGGCGGCGTGACGACGTCCTCGGCGGCGCGCTCCAGGAACGACCGTCCCAGGCGTGGCAATGCACCACCGGTCCACTGGTGGACGCGTCGGATGACCCCGGGGGCCCGTCGGCACCATGCCGTCAGACGGGCCCCGACCAGAGCCTCTGTAGAACGCCGATAATCTACATTATGTCAACTCAGCGGCTCGTCCGTCTCCCCAGGACGCGGTGAACCTGCTCGTGCTACCCCGCTCCCGTGCGTCGGACAGGCCGCCGGGGTGAGGCCGGGTGTGCTCAGGGTTCTGAACCGCGAACCGTGAGCACTGGCGTTCCGACCAGAGCATGCACCCTGGCGCCGTGCTGGTGGATTGAAGCCGGGGTATGCCCTAGCGGGGGGTGAACAGGCTGACCGATATCACGTGGTGGGTGTTCGGCGCCAGGTCATAGACGTCCACGTGCTTCAGGCGCCAGCCGTGCTGGTTCAGGTGGTGCATGTCTCGGGCCAGGGAAACCGGGTTCCCGGAGATGTGGACAAGCCGGTCCGGGTGTATCTGGTGGACCTGACGGAGAACGGTTCGACCGGGGCCACCGTTCGCGGAGTTCAGCACCACGGTGTTGATCCTCCGGCCGGCCAGGCCTCCCTCGGTCATTCCGGCCTGCCGGGTTCGCAGCCATCCGGCCAGTATCTGCTCGGTGTCACCGGTGAGGGCCACCGCCTGGGGCATCTCACCCAGGTTGGCTTTGGCGTCCTGGCTGACCTGGGCGTCCGGTTCTACTGAGAGCACCGCCCCCTGCGGGCCGACGGCGTCGGCCAGGAAGGCGGAGAACAAGCCCGCACCGGCATACAGCTCGGCCACGACCTCTCCCGGCTGGGCTTGTGTCGCTGCCAGCACGGATTCGACCAGGGTCCTCGGGGCATCGCGGTGGGCGGGCCAGGATCCGCTCCCCCAGGCGCGGAACGTCCGGGTTCCGTGGTGCTCGGTGACCACATGCTCCCGGATCACAGCATCCCCGCGCAGGTGGATCACCCCTGGCCCCGGGGCCGACCCTTGCGACGGGACGGTGATCCGGGCCGAGACGTGGCCCGGCAAGTGGGCCAGCCGGCGCTTCCAGCCCTCGTGCTGATCCTGCAGTACTCGAGGGTTACGGGATGCTTGTGGACCCGGAGTGATACTCACCAGCACCCGGGATCCCTGAGTGGCAGCAGTGACGTCGACGCGTACGGCACCGGTGAAGTCCAGGTCCCAGAGGCGGAGCTCGTCGTAGGCGGGCACCGACAGGGGGATCCTGCCGGTGGGTGAGACGGCCAGCGTGGTGCGGCTGCGCCAGTGCATCCCCGCTGGCTCATCGGCGACGATGCCCATGACACGGACCTCCACATCATCTCCATGCAGCTGGCCGGCCCGGCCGAGGGTGTCCCGGAAGACCTGGGCCTTGAGCCGGCGCTGATGGTCCAGGACGATGTGGCCGAATTCGGCGCCGTCCACCGGGGGCCGGCCGGCCTGATAGGCCCGCAGCGGGTCCGCCAACTTCCACGGATGGACCCGTCGGAACTCCGAGGCCCCCAGCACCTGGACGGTGTCAGCCCAGTAGTACCCGGTCGTGGGGCCGGACCCGATCAACCGGGCCACGACGGTCTCCCCGGGTATCGCATGACGGACGAAGATCACCCGGCCCTGGTGCCGAGCCACGCAATGGCCCCCGTGCACCATGGGGCCGACCTTCAACACCCGGAGCACCGGATCCGGGCCGTCGGCTCCGGCAGCCATCCCACCTTGAGCGGTGGCGTACATGGAACTGGTCATCTCATCTCTTCCGTTTCAGACACGGCAGTCGGGCCCCTCGGACAGGCGGTCGAGAGGGAACACTCGGGATGGGCCGTCCGGCCGGATAGCGTCACGAGCCCTCGCCATGAGGGGGTCGCGGCAGGTGACAGGGCCGGGACGGGGCCTGGATGCTGACCAGTGGGGACACAGGCCCACCGCCCGGTCGAGGATGTCAAGCAACCGCGCGTAGTGGTCCTGGGTCAGGCACCCGGCGGCATCGGGCCGCATCGGTCCCGGCAGTACCCCGGCCCGTAGGTGGATTCGCACGTCGTGCTCCATAGACCCCTCCTGGGAGTGGCATCAAGAGCTCGCTGCTGAACTCGTTAGTGGTGTGCGATTCGTCTATCCGCACACCCCGTTGGATCGGAGCGGGAGGAACAGGTGGGTATCCCGCCCCGGCGGTGCTCCCGTACCCGACCTTAGGCAAGACCGGTCCGATCGGAGCAAGTCTCGCGTCTACCCCATATGTACTGATGCCGTCAGCTGGGATGACGTCTACCAGGGGCACGGCCTGGGTTCCGGGCGCGTGAAACCCGTGGTCAGCCGGTACACGTGGAGAATGAGTATTGACAGTGAATAGGTCAACGTGCACGGGCGCCGTGACTTCGGCCCGGTCACGGTTTCGGTCGGAGGCGCGCAGGTGCCGGTCCGGACGCTGATAGGTGTACGTATGGCCCCGGGTGCTCTGCGGGCCATTCGCCCCAGGTTCTGGGCTGGCACCACTCCGTCTCCCGTCGTTGCCCGCCACAGATGGCCACCGGGTGTTACTCCTGCCGGTACCGGCCGCCCGCGCGTTCCTCTCGCGCGAGGAAGGACCCAAGTTCCTCGATGGTGCTCATCAACGGTGCGGGGAAGACGACCGTGGTGTTCTTGTCCACCCCGAGCTCGAGCAGGGTCTGGAGGTTCCGCAGCTGCAGTGCCACTGGGTGGGCCATCATCACATCCGAGGCCGCTGCCAGGGCTGTGGCTGCAGTCGCCTCGCCTTCAGCGTTGATGATCTTGGCACGCTTTTCCCGCTCGGCTTCGGCCTGACGGGCCATGGCTCTCTTCATGCTGTCGGGCAATTCGATGACCTTCAGCTCCACGAGGGTGACCTCCACGCCCCAGTCCACGGTGGTCACGTCGAGGATGGATCTGATGTCCTCGTTGATGCGATCCGTTTCCGAGAGCGTGTCATCGAGGCTGTGCTGGCCCACGACCTTGCGCAGGGTGGTCTGGGCGATCTGGTCGATCGCGGAGTGAACGTTCTCGATCGCCACCACCGCCTTGGCGGCATCGATCACCCGGAAATAGGCCACTGCAGAGACATCGACGCTGACGTTGTCCCTGGTGATGATGCCTTGAGACTGGATAGGCAGGGTGACGATCCGCAACGGCACCCGGTGCAGCACGTCGATAAAGGGGATGATGACGTGCAGGCCGGGCTCGCGCACCGGCAGCAGTCGGCCCAGACGGAAGACCACCCCGCGTTCGTACTCTTTGATCACCTTCAGGGACAACCACAGCAGAAGCAGGACCAGGATGGTTCCCGCGATGAGGAGGACTTGTTGCAGGGGGTTCATGGGGCGCTCCGGTATGAAGTGGCCGATGTCGGTCAGCACGTGGTGGGTAAACAGCTAAGCCCCCGCGGTCATGTGCCCGTTGCCGATCGTGTCGACCGCAGTCATGGGTAGGTTCCTTTCCCGAAGTGCGGGGCGGCGGGCCCCCATCGGCAACGGCGAATGGCCCTATGCCTCCGGGAGATTGCCCCGGCCACCTCCGGTCCGGTACATACGGACGACGAAGTGGCTTTCTGCGTGGTTCTTCGCGATGACCGCTCCGGCTTCCCCGGCGAGCTTGATGCCGAATTGGATTTCAATGCGTTCCGCCACATGGTCATCGAACGCCTCGAATGCGGCGGCGGCGGCTGGGCGGATGGACGCGAGGGCCTCTTCGAGGCGACGGCCGGCGTCGAGGATTCCCTGCTGATTTCGCAGCGGGTGATCGACTCCGTAGCTTCCGTCATGGGCCTCCACCAGCACGAAACCGGAGCCGACTTCGTAGCGGACAATCTCTGACATACCGCGCCTCTTTCGTACTCGACGAGTCCCCACTCGATGCAACCGGCAGTGAGGGGAGCTGACCTCAGATACTGGCTGTCAGGGATCCGTTGTTCGTGGCTTCTTAGTAAGTGTTGGGAAAGTGCTGGTGGCCCTTCCGGGTGCGGGGCCCTG
>NZ_CALMQR010000114.1:0-55039 GCF_937871995.1 uncultured Citricoccus sp.
GCCGCCGGGATCGCCCGGCGGCTGGGGCTGGACCCGGTGACCGTCGAGCGGGTCGACGTCCTCGGGACCGGTGCCGGTCCGGAGGCAGACGCCCGCACGGCCCGGTACGCCGCGCTCCGGGCCGCGGCGCGGCGTGCAGGTGCCCAGGCCGTGCTGCTCGCGCACACCCGCGACGACCAGGCGGAGCAGGTCCTGCTCGGCCTGGCCCGGGGTTCGGGGACGCGCTCCCTGGCCGGGATGCCCGCCAGCCGCGGACTGCTGGTGCGACCCCTGCTGGGGCTGGCCCGTCAGGACACGGAGGCCATCTGCCGCTGGGCCGGGATCCGGTGGTGGCAGGACCCGGCCAATGCCGACCCGGCCTTCCTGCGCTCGCGCGTCCGCACCCGCGTGATGCCGTTGCTGGAGGACCCGGTGGCGGGGATCGGCCCCGGTATCGCGGCCGCCCTCGCCCGCAGCGCGGAGATCGCGGCCGAGGACGCCGACGCCCTCGAGCAGTGGAGCCGGCGGGAGTACGACCGGCTCTCGGACACCGCGACGGTGGGACCCTCCTCCGAGGGCCCCGAGCGTGGGATCGGTCACGTCAGCCTCCCCCTCGAGGAGCTGGCCGCGTTGCCGACGGCGGTCCGGCTGCGGGTGATCGGCCTGGCCGTCGTGGCGGCCGGGGGAGAACGCCCCAGCCGGGAGCGGGTCCTGGCCGTGGAGAGGCTGGTCTCCACTCGGTCCGCGGGCGGCGGATCGGCCGGTCCTGTCGAGCTGGCCGGGGGCGTCACCGCACGCCGTCATCGTGAGGCCGGGTGTGCGAGACTGGTCCTTGACGCTGGCCGGTAGCCACCGCCGCCGACCGGCGGAGCGGTCCCGTCCGCCGCGTCCGACCGGTATCAGACACCCAGCAGGAGCAGACCGCATGGAAGCACAGGACGTGCAGGGCGACCTGGAGCACGTGCTCATGACCACAGAGCAGATCCAGTCCACCATCAAGGACCTCGCAGCCCAGATCGACCGGGACTACCAGGACAAGGACGTGCTGCTGGTGGCCGTCCTCAAGGGCGCGGTCATGGTCATGGCGGACCTGTCCCGGGCCCTGAGCTCCCACGTCACCCTGGACTTCATGGCAGTGTCCTCCTACGGCTCGGGGACCCAGTCCTCCGGCGTGGTGCGGATCCTCAAGGACCTCGACGCCGACCTGATGGGCCGGCACGTGCTGATCGTCGAGGACATCATCGACTCCGGCCTGACCCTGTCCTGGCTGAAGACCAACCTCGAGTCCCGCGGTCCCGCCTCCGTGGAGATCTGCGCGTTCCTGCGCAAGCCCGAGGCGATGAAGGTGGACATCGACGTCAAGTACGTCGGCAAGGACATCCCGAACGAGTTCGTGGTCGGCTACGGGCTGGACTTCGACGAGAAGTACCGCAACCTGGACTTCATCGGCACCCTCGCCCCGCACGTCTACTCCTGACCCCGGCCGGCGGGGAGCCCCCGCTCCTCCGGCACCCCCGGATCCGTCCCCTCGTGCCGCACGAGGGCGGAGGACCGGGGGACGGGGCCGCCGCGGGCATTCCACCGCTCGCGAAAAGCGGTCTCCCGGACCCCCGGCATAGATCGGCGCCCGGTACCGTTGAAGGGTACGGCTGTGCCCCGGGCCAGCCACACCGCCGCGGACGCCACGCCCGCGCCGCAGGCCACAGTCAGGAGAGTTGTTGAAAGCCAAGAAGGTCTTCAAGGGCCCGATCATCTGGATCGTCCTGGCCGCCCTGTTCCTGGTGCTGATCATCCCGGCCCTCACCCAGGGTTCCAGCGCACGCGTCGACACGAACGTCGGCCTGGCCCTGCTGCAGGAGAACAAGGCCGAGCAGGCCCGCATCCAGGACGGCGACCAGCGCGTCGACCTGACACTGCGGGACCCGTACACCCAGGACGGGCGCGAGCTCGGCACGGAGGTGTACTTCTACTACTCCACCGCGCGCGCCGAGAAGGTCGTGGAGGCCATCGACGCCTCCTCCCTGGACGGCTTCACGGACCAGCCGGTGCAGAACAACTGGTTGCTGTCCCTGCTCGGGTTCATGATCCCGTTCCTGCTCATCGCCCTGGTCTTCTGGTTCCTGATGTCCCGGATGCAGGGCGGCGGCGGCAAGGTCATGCAGTTCGGCAAGTCCAAGGCCAAGCTGATCTCGAAGGACATGCCGCAGGTGACGTTCGAGGACGTGGCCGGCGCCGAGGAGGCCGTGGAGGAACTCCACGAGATCAAGGAGTTCCTCTCCGAGCCCGCCAAGTTCCAGGCCGTCGGCGCCAAGATCCCCAAGGGCGTGCTGCTCTACGGTCCTCCCGGCACCGGCAAGACCCTGCTGGCCAAGGCCGTGGCCGGTGAGGCCGGCGTGCCGTTCTACTCCATCTCCGGTTCGGACTTCGTGGAGATGTTCGTCGGCGTCGGCGCCTCCCGGGTGCGCGACCTCTTCGAACAGGCCAAGAACAACTCCCCGGCCATCATCTTCGTCGACGAGATCGACGCCGTCGGTCGCCACCGCGGTGCCGGCGTGGGCGGCGGCAACGACGAGCGCGAGCAGACCCTCAACCAGCTCCTGGTGGAGATGGACGGCTTCGACGCGACCACCAACGTCATCCTGATCGCGGCCACCAACCGCCCGGACGTCCTGGACCCGGCCCTGCTGCGGCCCGGCCGCTTCGACCGCCAGATCCCGGTGGAGGCACCGGACCTGGAGGGCCGGAACCAGATCCTGCAGGTGCACGCCCAGGGCAAGCCGATGGCGCCCGGCGTGGACCTGCGCTCCCTGGCCAAGCGCACCCCCGGCTTCACCGGTGCCGACCTGGCCAACGTGCTCAACGAGGCGGCCCTGCTCACGGCGCGCTCCAACGCCCAGCTGATCGACGACCGCGCCCTCGACGAGGCCGTGGACCGCGTCATGGCCGGCCCGCAGAAGCGCTCCCGGCTCATGAAGGAGCACGAGCGCAAGGTCACCGCCTACCACGAGGGCGGGCACGCCCTGGTGGCCGCGGGGCTGCGGAACTCGGCCCCGGTCACGAAGATCACCATCCTGCCCCGCGGGCGTGCCCTGGGCTACACCATGGTGGTCCCGGAGGACGACAAGTACTCCGTCACACGCAACGAGCTGCTGGACCAGCTGGCCTACGCGATGGGCGGCCGGGTGGCCGAGGAGATCATCTTCCACGACCCGTCCACGGGCGCCTCGAACGACATCTCCAAGGCCACGGAGACGGCCCGCAAGATGGTCACGGAGTACGGCATGAGCGAGCGCGTGGGCGCCGTGAAGCTCGGTT
The DNA here is from genome assembly GCF_937871995.1 of uncultured Citricoccus sp. NCBI lineage: Bacteria > Bacillati > Actinomycetota > Actinomycetes > Micrococcales > Micrococcaceae > Citricoccus > uncultured Citricoccus sp. The sequence continues at coordinate 3,295 of NZ_CALMQR010000114.1, forward strand.
CCGGCAGCGGTGAGCCCTTCATGGGCCGTGACATGGGCAGCGGCCGGGAGTATTCGGAGCGCGTGGCCGCCGTGGTGGACGAGGAGGTCCGCGGACTGCTGGACCAGGCCCACGACGAGGCCTACTGGATCCTGAACGAGAACCGGGACATCCTGGACCGGCTCGCCTACGAGCTGCTGGAGCGGGAGACGCTGAACCAGGCCGAGATCGCCGAGATCTTCGCGGACATCCGCAAGCGCGAGGCCCGTGAGGTCTGGCTCTCCAGCGAGGACCGGCCGGTCTCGGACCAGCCCCCGGTGCTGTCCCCGGCGGAGCGCCGGGCCCTCGCCGCGAAGAACGGGCACGACGCCGGCCCCGTCGACCCGGAGTCGACGTCCGACTCGCTGACCCCCGCCGTGGACCCGACGCCGGGCAGCCAGCTCCCCGGGGAGAGCCCCGGCGGTTCCGGCGGTGGCCCGGGGGCCGGACCCACGGACGTGCCCGCCGGGCCCCACCGCTAGGATCGGGACCGTGGACACTTCTCCTGAACGCGCACCCGAGACGGTGAGCCAACCACCCACTGACGTGGACGTGCTGGCGGCAGACCCCGAGGCGGAACTGCCCCCGGTCGGCGTGGACCAGCCGCGCATCCGGGCCGCGGTGCGCGAGATCCTCGAGGCCGTCGGCGAGGACCCGGACCGCGAGGGCCTGCAGGACACCCCGTCGCGGGTGGCCAAGGCCTACGCGGAGTTCTTCGCCGGGCTCCAGCAGGACCCGGCCGAGGTCCTGGGCACCACCTTCGACATCTCCCACGAGGAGCTCGTGCTGGTGAAGGACATCTCGTTCTACTCCACCTGCGAGCACCACCTCGTCCCCTTCCACGGCACCGTGCACATCGGCTACATCCCCTCGCTGGAGGGCCGCGTCACCGGACTGAGCAAGCTGGCCCGGCTGGTCGAGATCTACGCCCGGCGCCCCCAGGTCCAGGAGCGGCTGACCACCCAGGTCGTCGAGGCGCTCATGACGCACCTGCACCCGCGCGGGGCGATCGTGGTGGTGGAGGCCGAGCACCTGTGCATGTCCATGCGCGGCGTGCGCAAGCCCGGTGCCAAGACCGTGACCTCGGCGGTGCGCGGACAACTGCGCGACGCCTCCACCCGGGCCGAGGCGATGAGCCTGATCCTCCACGGCTGACCCCTGGAACGGGCGGCCGTGCGGCCCTCGTCCCGGACGAGGCCTGCGCGACCGCCCGGGACACCCGGCCACGCCCCGACCGACCGCAGACGAAAGGACCACCGATGGACTCGATGGCAGCACAGGCAGGGACGGGGCCGGCCACCGGACCACTCACCGTCATCCGGAAGGTGCGGCGGCGGCGGCTGGCGGACCTGCCCACGGACCGCACGCTGGTGATGGGCATCCTGAACGTCACCCACAACTCGTTCTCGGACGGCGGTGACTACCTGGACACGGAGACCGCCATCGAACAGGGCCTGCGCCTGCACTACTCGGGTGCGGACCTGATCGACGTCGGCGGGGAGTCCACCCGGCCCGGTGCGGAGCCCATCGACCCGCTCACCGAGCAGAACCGCGTGCTGCCGGTCATCGAGGCACTGCTCAAGGCCGGTGCCGTGGTCTCGGTGGACACCATGCACACCGCCACCGCGGAGGCGGCCCTGAAGCTGGGCGACGTCATCATCAACGACGTCTCGGGGCTCAACCACGAGCCGGACATGCCCGAGCTGATCGCCCGGACCGGCGCCCCCTACATCCTGATGCACAATCGCGGCAACGCCCAGACGATGGACTCCCTGGCCGTCTACGACGACGTGGTCGAGGAGGTCATCCAGGAACTGACCCGGCTCAAGGACACCTTCCTGGCCGCCGGGGTGAAGCCCGAGCAGCTCATCCTGGACCCCGGCCTGGGCTTCGCCAAGTCCGGGGAGCAGAACTGGGAGCTGCTGCGGGGCCTGCCCCGGCTGATGGCCCTGGGCCTGCCCGTGCTGGTGGCCGCCTCGCGCAAGCGCTTCCTGGGCACGCTGCTGGCCACGGACTCCGGGGCCGAACCGGTCGCCACGGCCCGCGACCACGCCACCGCCGCCGTCTCGGCGCTGTCGGCCTCGCACGGCGTGTGGGGGGTGCGCGTGCACGACGTGGAGTCCTCCCTGCACGCCGTGAAGACCGCCCAGGCCTGGGCCGGTCCCGCCGCGGTCCCGTCCCGGCGCCACCCGGGGGCGTGACCGCCGTGCCGGACCGCATCGCGCTGACCGGCCTGCGGGCCCGCGGCTTCCACGGGGTGTTCCCCGCGGAGAAGCGCGACGGGCAGGAGTTCATCACCGACGTCGTCGTGCACCTCGACGCCGCCCCGGCCGCCGCCACGGACGACCTGGCCCTCACCGTCAACTACGCCGAGGTCGCGGACGCCGTCCTCACCGTGGTCACCGGCGAGCCGTTCGACCTCATCGAGACCGTCGCGGAGCGGATCGCCCAGTCCGTCCTGGACGCGCAACCGGTGGCCGCCGCCGTCGAGGTGACCGTGCACAAGCCGGGGGCGCCGATCGAGGCCGACTTCGCCGACGTCGCGGTCACGGTGCACCGGAGCCGGGCATGAGCCTGCCGGAACCGGGTGAGCCGGCCGCGGATCCCCTGGACCGCGTCCCCGCGGCGCCCGTCCCGGCCGTCCTGGCCCTCGGCGCCAACCTCGGTGACCCAGCGGCCACCCTGCAGGCCGCGGTGCGGGAGCTGGCGGAGCACGCGGGCATCGAGCTGACCGGTGTCTCGCCGGTCGCGGTGACCGCCGCCGTCGGGGGACCGGCCGGCCAGCCGGACTACCTGAACCTGGTGCTGTCCGTGGAGACGACCCTGACCCCGCGGCAGCTGCTCGCCGCCTGCCAGGCGGTGGAGCAGGCCCATCACCGCACCCGTGAGGTGCGCTGGGGGCCGCGCACCCTGGACGTGGACGTCATCACCTACGCCGACCTCTCCTCGGATCACCCGGAACTGACCCTGCCCCACCCCCGGGCCCACGAGCGGGCGTTCGTGCTCGCGCCGTGGTCCTGGCTCGATCCGCAGGCGACCCTCGGCGGCGTGAGCGTGGCCGGGCTCGCGGCGCGGGCCGCCGACGCCGGCACGGTCCGCCGGCTGCCCGGTGCGCAGGAGACCGGGACGGGGGCGCCGACGCCGTGACCTCCATCCGTCCGCTGTGGCTGCTGCTGGTCTTCGCCGGGACCGCCGTGGTGGGCTGGCTGTCCGCGCTGGTTGCCGCCGGCGCGGGGCTGGTCTCGCCGGTGCTGGCCGCGTCATCGGCGATCACCGTGACCGCGGTGGCGGTGCTGGTGCTGGCGCTGGGGATCCGCGTGCAGCGGGACAAGAAGCGCCCGCCGGCCGCCCGGATGAATCCCGTGGCCTCGGCCCGGACCCTGGTGCTGGCCCAGGCCGGGGCGTATGCGGGAGCGCTGATCGCCGGTTGGCACGCCGGGGTGCTGGTGCACCTGGTCTCGGCCACCGGATTCGGCACGCCCACCGTCAACGACGCCCTGCTGATGATCATCGGCGGGTTGGTACTGGTTATCGTGGGATTCGTGGTGGAGCAGTTCTGCCGCCTCCCCCCTGAGGACGGAGCAGACGGGCCGTCCGCGAACGGTGGCCCGGACAAGGAGATCAATGGACCCGAACGTGGCACCGGACCCGTCTACGGCCGAGGTGCCGGACCGGGCCGTTCCCGGCCCGGTCCGGCCCGGCGGTGAGGGTCCGGCCGCTGTGGCGTCCCCGGCCGCCGACCGCCGCGCCCCGGCCGGTGACGGCCGCGGCCTGGCCCCCATCGAGGCGGCCGGGGTGGAGTGGACCGCGGTGTCCCCGCGGCTCGTCCCGGTCAGGCTGATCAGCAAGACCATCGGCTGGGTGGTGTGGCTGGCCATCGTCTCCGTTCCCCTCGTGCTGCGCCTGGGCGGCGTCTGGGAGGGCTACCCGGGCTGGCTGGCCTGGCTGCTGCCCGCGGTGATGCTGCTCTGGGCCGTCATCGACCTGGCCCTGGTGCCACGCCGGGTCCGGGCCCTGGGCTACTCCGAGCAGGACGACGAACTGCTGTTGCGCTCGGGGATCATCTCCCGCCAGATCACCGCCGTGCCCTACGGCCGGTTGCAGTACCTGGACGTGAACGAGGGCCCGTTGCAGCGCCGCTTCGGGATCCGGACGCTGACCATCAAGACGGCCTCGGGCAGCACCGACGCCAGCATCGACGGCATCGAGCCCACCGAGAGCGACCGCCTGCGCGAGGAGCTGATGGCCCGCGGCCAGGCGAGATTGGCGGGGCTGTGACGCCGCGGCCCGCGGCCGTCGACGGCGACTGGCACCGGGTCCATCCCGTCAGTCCCCTGGTGCGGGGCTGGGTCGCGCTCGTCGCCGTGCTCTTCATCATCGGTCAGAACGCCTTCGAGGACATCTACCGGGCGGCCACCACCGGTGCCCTGTTCGCGAACACCGGCGCCCTCGGGCTGGGGGCGGCGATCGTCGGGGGAGTCTTCCTGCTCATCCTCGGCGGGTTCTTCCTGTCCTGGCGGTTCACCCGGTACCGCATGGGCGCGGACAAGGTCGAGGTCCGGTCCGGCGTCGTGTTCCGGCAGCACCGCCACGCCCGGCTGGACCGGGTCCAGGCGGTGGACATCAAGCAGCCCCTGCTGGCGCGGATCGCCGGGCTGGCGGAGCTGAAGTTCGAGACGGCCGACGGCGGTGACTCGGCGATGAGCCTGTCCTTCCTGCGGATGGATGAGGCCCGGATGCTGCGCCAGGAGATCATGCGCCGGGCCGCCGGGATCCAGTCCGGACAGGACCCGGTCGAGGCCGCGGAGGCCCCGGCGGATGAGGGACCGGGCCTCGTCCCCGACGCCGCGGACCCGGCGATACCGTCACCCCCGGCACGGCCGTCAGCACCGTCTGCGGGGTCGCACCCGTCAGGCAGGCCTGGTCCCGTGGTCGCGTCCGGCATCGGCTACGACTACGAGGAGGAGACCGAACGGGTCATGCTGCGGGTGCCGCCCGGCCGGCTGATCGGTGCGACGCTGACCGGATCCGGTCTCGTCTCGGCCGTGCTGGTCTTCGGGATCCTCTACGGGGCCGGCCTGCTGGCGATCCGCTGGTGGATGCCCGAGAGCGTGGCGCAGGAGTTCTTCGCCGAGGTGGGCTCAGCCCTGAGCGTGCCGGCGCTGCTCGGCATCCTGTTCGGCGTCGGCAGCAGCATCTGGTCCTCCGTCAACGGTGGGTGGAACTTCACCGTCGCCTCGATCCCGGACGGCCTGCGCCTGCGCTACGGCCTGCTGGACACCACCTCGCAGACCGTGCCCCCGGGCCGGATCCAGGCCGTGAAGGTGAGCCGCCCCCTGCTCTGGAGGCTGTTCGGCTGGTACCGGATGGCCGTGACGGTGGCCGGGTACGGGGAGTCCCCCGACGGCACCACCGGGAAGTCCAGGCTGCTGCCGGTGGGCACCTTCGACGACGTGCTGCGCGTCCTCACGGTGGTGGCACCGGATCCCGGGGTGGGGACGGTCGAGGAGGCCCGGGAGCTGGTGCACGCGGCCCTCGACGGTTCCGGGGCTGACCACGGTTTCGTGACCACCACCCCGCGGATGCGCTGGTTCTCCCCCCTGGTCTGGCGCCGGCACGGCTTCCGTTCCACGCGGTCCCTGCTGATGATCCGCTCGGGACGGCTCAACCGCGAACTGGTCCTGCTGCCCCACGAGCGCATCCAGTCGCTGCAGTTGCTCCAGGGACCGGTCGAACGCTGGCGCGGAGCGGCCACCGTGACGTTCCACATCCCACCCGGCCCGATCAGCCCGAGGGTGGACCAGCTGGACGCGGCCGTGGCCATGGAACTGTTCCGCGCAGAACGTGAGGTCGCCGCGCAGGCCCGCCGGCTGCGGGACCGGAACGAGTGGATGCGGCCGGACGAGCTGGCCCGGTTCGAACAGCGCACCCGGCAGGTCGTCGAATGACCTCGCCGTTCAGCGGGGCGCCCGCGGGCCGTCCGGGCCGGCTGGGGATCGGGATCATCGGCGCCGGCAAGGTCGGTGCCGTGCTCGGGGCCGCCCTGCGCAATGCCGGCCACGCCGTCACGGGGGTGCACGCGGTCTCCGAGGCCTCCCGGAGCCGTGCGGAGTCCCTGCTGCCCGAGGTGCCCGTACTCGAGATCCCGGAGATCCTGCGCCGGTCCGAGCTGGTGCTGTTCGCCGTCCCGGACGACGTGCTGCCGGAGCTGATCTCCGGGCTCGCTGACGCCGGGCACTTCCAGACCGGCCACCTGGTGGTCCACACCTCCGGACGGCATGGGGTGTCCGTGCTCGATCCGGTGCGCGCCGCCGGGGCGATCCCGCTGGCCATCCACCCGGCGATGTCCTTCACCGGCCTGAGCCTGGACATCGCCCGGCTGGCGGACTGCATGTTCGGGGTCACGGCGGACTCCATCGTGCTGCCGGTCGCCCAGGCGCTCGTCGTGGAGATGGGTGGGGAGCCCGCGGTCATCGCCGAGGCGGACCGCGGCACCTACCACGCGGCGCTGGCGCACGCCTCGAACCACCTCGTCACCCTCACCGCCCAGTCCGCCCAGCTGCTGGCCTCGATCGGCGTGGAGCAGACCGACCGGATGCTCTCGCCGCTCATGCACGCCTCCCTGGAGAACGCCCTCGCCAACGGGGACGGTGCCCTGACCGGGCCGGTGGCCCGCGGGGACGTGGGGACCGTGCGGCGGCACCTGGAGGTGCTGGGCGCCGAGGGCGTCCCGGCCGACGTCGGGCAGGCGTACCGGGCCATGGCGCGGGCGACGGCGGTGCGCGCCCTGATGCGCGGTGCCCTGTCCGAGGCGACGGTGGCCGAGCTGCTGGACGCGCTGGGGGACTGAGCGCCCCCGGGCGTCCGGCAGCCGATGAGGGGTACCCACGCCCGGGGGATCCCGGGCTACAGTCGCGCCCACAGGGCCCGTCCACATCCAGGACGTCGGCCGTGAACGGGAAGGAAATTCCATGACGCTGAACCCGGATTATCCGACGACCTCCGAGGGGGGCACCAAGGAGACGGCGAGGCAGGAGGCCGGGCGCCTCGGCGCCGAGGCCCAGGGCGCCGCCCGTGACGTGGCCGGCACGGCCAGGGACGAGGCGCGGCACGTCAAGGACGAAGCGGTGGGCCAGGCCAGGAGCCTGGCCGAGTCGGCCAAACAGGAGGCCACCTCGCAGCTGTCCACGCAGAAGGACCGGCTGGCCGTCCAGTCGCGCGGGATCTCCGAGGACCTCGAGCGCATCTCCCGCGGGGAGAGGCCCGAGTCCGACCTGGTCAACCAGGCCGTGGCGATGCTCTCCGACCGGGCCCGCCGGGTCACCCACCACCTGGAGTCCCGGGAGCCGATGGACCTGCTCGACGACGTGCGCCGGTTCGCGGCCCGCCGGCCCGGGACGTTCCTGGCCATCGCCGCCGGCATTGGCCTCGTCGCCGGCCGGATGACGCGGGGCCTGAAGGACGCTCACGACGACGGCCCCCGTCACGCACCGACGCGCACCCCCACCTCACCGGGCCCGGTCCCGGTCGGCAGGGTTCCGGGCACCGTCTACCCGGAGGACGCAGCAATCACCGGCGGCAGGGGAGGCGTCGGACAGGTCCCCGTGCCTCCGGCCGTGCCGCCGACGATCCCGCCAACCGTCGCCGGGACCGACCTCGGCACCGGTGCTCCCGCAGCGGACGAGATCCTTGGCACGCCGGCAGCGCAGAGGCCCTATGACGCCGGCCGACCCGATGCGGGGGGACGCCCGTGACCACCGATCCTCACCAGCACCGGCCGACGCCCGCCGGCGCCGTCCCGGGCGCGGGAGCCGCGGGTGTCACCGGTGCCGCGGGTGCCGGCCGGCCGGCGTCGGGCACGGGGTCCACCGAGGCCCCGATGCCGGAGGCCGAGGTCCGGGCTCGGACCGAGACCCTCGGCGAGATGTTCGCCAGCTTCTCCGAGAACCTCAGCACCCTGGTGCGGCAGGAGATCCAGCTGGCCAAGGCCGAGGCGACCGTGGAGGCGAAGAAGGCCGGTACGGGGGCGGGGCTGCTCGCCGGCGCGGCCCTGGCCGCCGTCTTCGTGCTGCTGTTCCTGTCCACGGCCCTGATGTGGGCCCTGGGGTCCGTGATGCACCTGGGCTGGGCGGCCCTGATCGTCGCCGTGCTCTGGGGCGTGGCGGCCGCCGTGCTCGGCGTGATGGGCAAGAAGTACTTCGATCGGATCAAGGGTCTGCCCCAGACCCAGGAGACGGTTCAGGAGATCCCGGCGACCCTGAACCCGAACAAGGAGACCCCATGAGCAACAACCCCGATGAGATCCGCGCCGACATCGAGCGCACCCGGCACGAGCTCAGCGCCGACGTGGACGCGCTGGCCGAGAAGGCCAACCCCACCCGCGCCGTCCACCGGCAGGGTGACCGCGTCCGCGAGCGCATGACCACCGTCAAGGAGTCCATCATGGGCAGTCCCGACCCGTACGCCGCCAGGTCCGGACCCGGGCTCAAAGACCGCGCCCAGGACGTGGCCCACGACGTCCAGCACCGGGCGGAGGACGCCGTGCACGCCGTCCAGCAGGCCCCGGCACGGGTCCGCCGCGGTACGCGCGGCAATCCGCTGGCCGCCGGACTGATCGCGCTGGGTGCCGGCTGGCTGGTGGGATCGCTCATCCCGGCCTCATCGGCCGAGCAGGAGGCCGCCGAGAAGGTCAAGGACCGGGCGGCCCCGGTGGTGGACGAGGCCGAGTCCGTGGCGCAGGAGATGGGGGAGAGCCTCAAACCACAGGCCCAGGAGGCCATGGAGTCCGTCAAGGACACCGCCACCACCGGCGTGGAGCACGTCAAGGCCGAGGGACAGGACAAGGCGGGCCAGCTCAAGGACGAGTCCGCCCAGTCGGCGCGCCACGTCCAGGGAACCACGGAGCGCTATTGATCCGCCCCTGAGCCGTACGGCTCGACCCACCCGCCCCGGGGCATCGACGCCTCAGCGCCGGTGCCCCGGGGCACGTCCACGCTCCTGGCGGACGGGAGCGGCTGGATCTCACACCGGGCGGTGCCCGCTCCGGATGCTCCCGGCGCACCGGGTGTCCAGAACCTGCTGCAGCGTGCCGTCCCGCAGGGACCGGACCAGGCCGTCGACGGCATCCTCGATCTGGTCGTACATGGACACGAACGCGCTCTCGGGAAGGCCGTAGGGGTCCGGTACGTCACGGACGCCCCGGCCGGCCACGTCACTGGCGAAGGCACCGAGGCGCACCACCTTCCGCTCGTCGTCGGCGCCGCGGGCCAGCGCCCGCACGTCGCGGTCGTTGGCGCCGTCCATCACCAGGATCAGGTCGGCGGTGTCGAAGTCCTCCACCGCGAACTGGGCGCCCACGGAGGTGAACGCGTAACCGCGGGCCTCACCCTCGGTGCTGCTCATGACGTGGGGCGGTTCGCCCAGGTGGTAGTCCGAGGTCCCCGCGGAGCTGACGGTCACGTCATCCAGGCCGGCCTCGCGCAACCGGTGGACCAGCACCGCCTCGGCGGCGGGCGAGCGGCAGATGTTTCCCAGGCAGACGGTCATGAGGTGCATGCCCCCAGTCTGTCCGGTCCGCCGAGGGGTCTCCACTTTCGTAGACTCGCCTGCGTGAGCCCACTCGACCGCGTCCCCGACCGCACCCCCGTCCCCCCCGGCACGGGCCTGACCCTGGAGGACACCGCCCGGCACGCCACGGGCGACCAGGACCTGCCCGCCGTGCACCGCACCCGGGCCGGGTTCCGGGCGGCGCTCGCGGAGAAGGTGCACGCGGCCGTCCTCTCCGGGGTGCCGGCGCCCACCGTGGGCCTGGTCCCCACCATGGGTGCCCTGCACGGCGGGCACGCCGCCCTGGTCCGGCAGGCCCGCGCCGAGACCGACATCGTGGTGGCCTCCGTCTTCGTCAACCCGCTGCAGTTCGGCGACCCCGCCGACCTGGAGAACTACCCCCGCACGCTCGAGGCGGACCGGGAGATCCTCGGCGCGGAGGGGTGCGAGCTGGTGTTCGCCCCGGACCTGGCGGAGATGTATCCCGGGTACCCGGACGCCCCGATCGTCACGGTCTCGGCCGGGCGCATGGGCGAGGTCCTGGAGGGAGCCAGCCGGCCCGGTCACTTCGACGGTGTCTGCACCGTCGTCGCCAAGCTCTGGCACACCGCCCTTCCCCCGGCCCCGGCGCGGCTGCTCAGCTACTTCGGGCAGAAGGACGCCCAACAACTGGCCGTGCTGCGCCGCATGCGCGCCGACCTGGACTTCGACCTGGAGATCCGGGCCGTGCCGCTCGTGCGCTCCCCGGAGGGGCTGGCGCTGTCCAGCCGCAACACGCGACTGTCCCCGGAGGCGCTCGAGGCGGCCCTCGTGCTCCACCGCTCGCTGGGGACCCTCCGGCGGGCCGCGGAGGAGGGCCGGCCGCTCGACGTCGGCGCGGCCCGGGCGATGATCGAGGCCGAACCGCTGGCCGGGCTCGACTACCTCGAGGTGGTGGACCATGCCACCCTCGAGCCGCTGACCCCGGAGGAGTGGGGACGCCCGCTGGAGCGCGAGGCCCTCGCGCTGGTGGCCGCGGAGTTCGACCCGGTCCGGCTCATCGACAACATGGTGCTGCCCGCCTCGTCCTGAGCGCACGGTGGGCGGCCTCCGCCCCGATCCCGGACCGGGCGGCGCTCGGGCGCCGCCCCGGATAGGATCGGACGCAAGCTGCGGTCCGGTGCCCACCGGACCGGTACCCCGGCGCCGCTGGGCACCCGCTCCCCGGCGCCGCCGTCGACCCCCGACTGCCCCAGGAGCCCGCGTGAGCCAGACCGTGACCGCCACCAGCCAGCCGACCGCCCGCGAGGACCTCTACCGGCACGTCAACGGCGCCTGGATGGAGTCCACGACCATCCCCGCGGACCAGGGGACCTACGGTGCCTTCATGGAGCTGCGCGACGCCTCCGAGGCCGCGGTCCGCCGACTGGCCGAGGACGCCGCCGCCCACTTCTGGTCCGGCCCCGGGGCCGGCAGGGAGTCCGGTCCGTTCACCGCCGGCGCCGACGACGAGGGCGCCCGCCGGCGCATCGGCGCGCTCTACGCCTCCTTCATGGACGAGTCCAGCGTGGAGGACCGGGGACTGGAGCCGATCGTGGCCGACCTGGCCGAGATCGAGGCCGTGGAGGACGTCGAGGAGTTCCTCGAGCTCTCCGGCCGTCTGCAGCGCACCGGGGTCAGCGGCCTGATCCAGACCGGTGCCCTCAACGACGCCGGGAACCCGGAGCGCATGCTGCTGCACCTGCTCCAGGACGGACTGGGCCTGCCGGACGAGTCCTACTACCGGGAGGAGAAGTTCGCGGAGCTGCTGGGTGACTACCGGCAGCACGTGGGCAACCTCTTCCAGCTGGCCGGCATCGGCGGTGACACCCCGGAGACCCGGGCGTACGCGGACCGCGTGGTGGACCTGGAGGTGAAGATCGCCGCCGCCCACTGGGACGTGGTGAAGTGCCGGGATGCGGTGGCCCGCTACAACCTGCTGGACCGCGCGACCCTGCTGGAGTCCTTCCCGCTGGCCGAGCGCTGGCTGGAGGGCATCGGGGCGCAGGACTCCCGCAGCGCCGAGGTGGTGGCCTGGCAGCCGGACTTCCTGGCCGCCATGCAGCAGCTGCTGCTCGCCGAGGACCTGGAGGACTGGAAGCTGTGGCTGCAGCTGCAGGTGCTGCGCTCGGCCGCCCCCTACCTGACCGAGGCCTTCGTCAACGAGCACTTCGCCTTCTACGGCCGCAAGCTCGCGGGCACCGAGGAGGTCAAGCCCCGCTGGAAGCGCGGGGTGGCCTTCGTCAACGGGGCCGTGGGCGAGGACGTGGGCCGGCTGTACGTGGCCCGGCACTTCCCCGAGGGCCACAAGGCGACCATGGACCAGCTCGTGTCCACCCTGCTGGAGGCCTACCGCCGGTCCATCTCCACGCTCGAGTGGATGGGGGAGGAGACCCGGCAGCGGGCGCTGGAGAAGCTGTCCATGTTCAAGCCCATGGTCGGCTACCCGGTGAAGTGGATCGACTACTCCTCCCTCGAGGTGGATCCCGACGACCTGGTGGCCAACGTGCGTGCGGCCTCCGCGTTCGAGTTCGAACGGGACCTGACCAAGATCGAGACCGGCCCGGATCCCGAGGAATGGCACATGACCCCGCAGACGGTCAACGCCTACTACTCCCCGCTGGAGAACGCGATCGTCTTCCCCGCGGCCATCCTGCAGCCGCCGTTCTTCGACCCCGGCCGGGACCCGGCCGAGAACTTCGGGGCCATCGGCGCCGTCATCGGACACGAGATCGGCCACGGCTTCGACGACCAGGGTTCCCAGTACACCGGGGACGGCACCCTGCGGAACTGGTGGACCGACGCCGACCGCGCCGCCTTCGAGGAGCGCACCGCCAGGCTCGTGGAACAGTTCGAGGTGCTGCGCCCCAGCGAGGCGCCGGAGCACTGCGTCAACGGCCGGCTCACCCTGGGCGAGAACATCGGTGACCTGGGCGGGCTGGGCATCGCCTACAAGGCGCTGGAGATCTGGCGCGAGGAGAATGCCGACGCCGACCGCACCGGTGACACCGCCGGCCCGGCCCGGGCGGCGGGAGCCGAGGGGGCGGCCGCCCGGTCCGAGGCGACCGGCCGCCCGGTCGGGGCCCACCCCGAGGCCGGAGGGCCGGTGGAGGCCTCCGCGGCCGATGAGGCCCAGGTGGAGCAGGACCGCGCGTTCTTCGCGTCCTGGGCGGAGTGCTGGCGCCAGTTGTCCCGCCCGGAGACCACGATCACGCGGATCACCTCCGACCCGCACTCGCCCAACGAGTTCCGCTGCAACCAGGTGGTGAGGAACCTCGACGCCTTCCACGAGGCCTACGGGACCCGGCCGGGTGACGGCATGTGGCTGGATCCGGCCGAGCGCGTCACCATCTGGTGAGCCGTAGACTGGTTGACCGTGACGACCCAGAACTCCCCGGTCCAGCCGGCAACGGTGGACGGACAGCCCAGCGACCCCACGACCAGTGACCAGCGGCAGGTCCGCCAGGACAAGCGCGACGAGATCCTGGCCTCCGGGCGCGAGGCCTACCCGGTCGCCGTGGACCGCACGCACTCCCTGGCACGCGTCCGGGCCGACTTCCCGGACCTGGAGCCGGGGGCCGAGACCGGCCAGCGGGTCGGCGTGGCCGGGCGCGTGGTGTTCCTGCGCAACACCGGCAAGCTCTGCTTCGCCACGCTGCAGGAGGGTGGCGACGACGGCGCCGGCACCCGGCTGCAGGTCATGGTCTCGCTGGCCAACGTGGGCGAGGAGTCCCTCGCGGACTGGAAGCACCTCGTGGACCTGGGCGACCACATCGCCGTCCAGGGCGAGGTGATCGCCTCCCGCCGCGGGGAGCTGTCCATCATGGCCGACGGCTGGCAGATGGCCTCCAAGGCGCTGCGTCCGCTGCCCGTGCTGCACGCCGGACTCAACGAGGAGACCCGGGTGCGCCAGCGCTACGCGGACCTCATCGTGCGTCCCGAGGCACGGCAGATGGTCCACACCCGGGCCGCCATCATCCGCTCCATCCGCCGCACCCTCGAGGACCGCGGGTACGTGGAGGTGGAGACCCCGGTCCTGCAGCTGATCCACGGCGGCGCCCATGCCCGTCCGTTCGAGACCCACCTGAACGCGTTCGACCAGGGGATGACCCTGCGGATCGCCACCGAGCTCTACCTGAAGCGTGCCGTGGTTGGCGGGATCGACCGGGTCTTCGAGATCGGCCGCGTGTTCCGCAACGAGGGCGTGGACTCCACCCACTCCCCGGAGTTCACCACCCTGGAGTCCTACGAGGCGTGGGCGGACATGCACGTCATGGCCGAGCGGATGCAGGAGATGATCCTCAATGCCGCGGACGCCATCGGTGCGGGCCGCCGGATCGAGACGCCCCGGGGCACCATCGACCTGGACGGGGAATGGCGCTGGCTGGAGGTCTACCCCGGCCTGTCGGAGGCCGTGGGCCGGGAGATCACGCCGGACACCACGGTGGAGGAGCTGCGCGCCATCGCCGAGGAGCACGAGGTGGCCTATGACGGGTTCTGGGACGCGGAGAAGCTCGTGATCGAGCTGTTCGGCGAGATCGTGGAGCCCACGCTCATCGATCCGACCTTCGTCTACAACTACCCCCCGGCCGCCCAGCCGCTGGCCCGCCCGCACCGGTCCAAGCCCGGTGTGATCGAGGCCTGGGACCTCATCATCGGCGGCATGGAACGCGGCACGGCCTTCTCCGAACTGATCGACCCGGTCATCCAGCGTGATCGGCTCACCGCGCAGTCGGAGGCGTCCGCCGCGGGTGACGACGAGGCGATGCAGCTGGACGACGACTTCCTGCGCGCCCTGGAGTACGGCGCCCCGCCGATGGGCGGCATCGGGCTCGGGATCGACCGCCTCGTCATGCTGTTCACCGGGGCCGGGATCCGGGAGACCATCCTGTTCCCGCTGCTCAAGCCGGAGGCCCAGGGGTCGGGCAGCTGATGGACACGTTCTGGGAGTACTTCTCCGTCCTGGCCCCCTCCGTGGGGTTGGGGCTGATCTTCTGGCTCGTCATGCGCTCCCTGTTCCGGGCGGACAGCGGCGAGCGGAACGCGCGCGCCGAATTGGAGGAGCGCGAGGCGGAGGAATGGGCCCGGTTGCGGGCGGAGCGCGGCTCCCGGGACGGTGCCGGTGGAACCGCCGGCGAGACGACCGCCGGCGATGCCGGTGACGGCCGCGGGGCCGGTCCCACGACCGCTTCGTGACGGCGCCTTCCCGCATTTCATCGAGGGGATATCCCGATTCCCAAGCTGTGAGTTCGCCGTGAGAGCAGGGCACGCGTCGACCTTCAGTTGGTAAACATAATAGGGATCCGGGATACTCTGAACTGGGCGCCGGATCGGAAGAAGGCAATAGGGATTCCCTGGTTGAGGATATCCGGACTGTCGGTGCCGGGAACATCCGTTCCGAAAGCTCCGTTGACATATCGAAGGGGAATGGCCGTGGCGCAGAAAGTAGAAGTGGTCTTGGTTGACGATCTAGACGGAACACCGGCCGACGAGACCCTCCAGTTCGCCTTGGACGGCCGGCACTACGAGATCGACCTCTCGTCCGAGCACGCGAAGGAATTGCGGTCCACGCTCAAGCCGTACCTCCGCAAGGCCCGGGCCGTGGCCCCGCCGACCCCGGGGAACGAGGCCGCCAAGATCCGCGAGTGGGCTGCCGAGAACGGCTACGAGGTCTCCCAGCGCGGCCGGCTGCACCGGGACATCGTCGAGGCCTACCGCAACGCCAAGAAGTGACGCGGGGCGGCGCACAGACCTGACGGAACCGAGGCCACGCAGCGGTGCCGGGCGGTTGTTCTCCCTACGGCGAACAGCCGCCCGAACTCGTCCCCCGGTGCGTAGCATCGGAGGCACAGTCAGCAAGGAGTGTGCCCATGTTTGAGAGATTCACGGACCGTGCCCGGCGGGTGGTGGTACTCGCGCAGGAAGAGGCGCGGATGCTCAACCACAGCTACATCGGTACCGAGCACATCCTGCTCGGCCTGATCCATGAGGGCGAGGGAGTGGCCGCCAAGGCCCTCGAGTCGCTCAGCATCTCCCTGGGGGCCGTGCGCGAGCAGGTCCAGGAGATCATTGGCCAGGGACAGCAGACGCCCTCGGGCCACATCCCCTTCACGCCGCGCGCCAAGAAGGTCCTCGAGCTGTCGCTGCGCGAGGCCCTCCAGCTGGGCCACAACTACATCGGCACGGAGCACATCCTGCTCGGCCTCATCCGCGAGGGCGAGGGCGTCGCGGCCCAGGTCCTCGTGAAGCTCGGCGCGGACCTGAACCGCGTCCGCCAGACCGTCATCCAGCTGCTGTCCGGCTACCAGGGCGGTGCCGGCGGCAAGGAGACCGCGGGCGCCGGTGTGTCCTCCGGCGGCCAGTCCGAGGGCGCCCCGGCCGGCTCCGTGGTCCTGGACCAGTTCGGCCGCAACCTCACCGCCGCCGCCCGCGAGGGCAAGCTGGACCCGGTGATCGGCCGCGCCCAGGAGATGGAGCGGGTCATGCAGGTGCTGTCCCGCCGCACCAAGAACAACCCGGTGCTCATCGGCGAGCCCGGCGTCGGCAAGACCGCCGTCGTCGAGGGCCTGGCCCAGGCGATCGTGCGCGGCGACGTGCCCGAGACGCTGACGGACAAGCAGCTCTACACCCTGGACCTCGGGTCCCTCGTGGCCGGCTCCCGGTACCGCGGTGACTTCGAGGAGCGCCTGAAGAAGGTGCTCAAGGAGATCCGCACCCGCGGGGACATCATCCTGTTCATCGACGAGATCCACACGCTCGTCGGCGCCGGCGCGGCCGAGGGCGCGATCGACGCGGCCTCCATCCTGAAGCCGATGCTGGCCCGCGGCGAACTGCAGACCATCGGTGCCACCACCCTGGACGAGTACCGCAAGCACATCGAGAAGGACGCGGCGCTGGAGCGCCGGTTCCAGCCGATCCAGGTCAACGAGCCCACCGTGGAGGAGACCACCGAGATCCTGCGCGGGCTGCGGGACCGGTACGAGGCCCACCACCGGGTCTCGATCACCGAGGACGCGCTCAAGGCCGCGGCCTCGCTGGCGGACCGCTACGTCTCGGACCGGTTCCTGCCGGACAAGGCGATCGACCTGATCGACGAGGCCGGGGCCCGGTTGCGCATCAAGCGCATGACCACCCCGCCGGAGATCAAGGAGTACGACTCCCGGATCGCCGAGGTCCGCGCCGAGAAGGAAGCGGCCATCGACGGCCAGGACTTCGAGGGCGCCGCCCACCTGCGCGACCAGGAGCAGAAGCTCACGGACGAGCGCAACCGCAAGGAAGAGGAGTGGCGCACGGGCGTCACCGAGGGCATCGCCGAGGTGAACGAGGACCTGATCGCCGAGGTGCTCTCCGCCTCCACCGGCATCCCGGTGTTCAAGCTCACCGAGGAGGAGACCGACCGCCTGCGCAACATGGAGGCCGAGATCCACCAGCGGGTCATCGGCCAGGACGAGGCCATCAAGTCCCTGTCCCAGGCGATCCGGCGCACCCGCGCCGGCCTCAAGGACCCGAACCGGCCCTCGGGCTCGTTCATCTTCGCCGGGCCCACGGGCGTCGGCAAGACCGAGCTGGCCAAGGCCCTCGCGGAGTTCCTGTTCGGTGACGAGGACGCCCTCATCACCCTGGACATGTCCGAGTTCCAGGAGAAGCACACGGTCTCCCGGCTCTTCGGTGCCCCTCCCGGTTACGTCGGCTACGAAGAGGGCGGCCAGCTGACCGAGAAGGTCCGCCGCCGGCCGTTCTCCGTGGTGCTCTTCGACGAGGTCGAGAAGGCCCACGCGGACCTGTTCAACTCGCTGCTGCAGATCCTGGAGGACGGTCGCCTGACCGACTCCCAGGGGCGCGTGGTGGACTTCAAGAACACCGTGATCATCATGACCACGAACCTCGGCACCAAGGACATCTCCAAGGGCGTCATGACGGGCTTCCAGTCCGCCGCGGACACCCAGACCGGTTACGACCGGATGAAGGGCAAGGTCCAGGAGGAGCTGCGCCAGCACTTCCGGCCCGAGTTCCTCAACCGCGTGGACGACGTCATCGTCTTCCCGCAGCTGTCCAAGGACGAGATCGTGCAGATCGTCGACCTGTTCGTGGCCCGCCTGCAGAAGCGGCTGGACGACCAGGACCTGACCATCACCATCACGAAGCCGGCCAAGGAGTTCCTGGCCGACCGCGGGTACGACCCCGCGTTCGGTGCCCGACCGCTGCGCCGCACCATCCAGCACCTGGTGGAGGACCAGCTCTCCGAGAAGATCCTCTTCGGGGAGATCACCCCCGGGTCCAGCATCACCGTGGACCTCGAGGGTGAGGGTGAGACGGCCAAGCTCACCTTCTCCACCACCAGCCGTCCCGAGGCGATCGAGGCGACGCCGGTGGCCGGGGAGATCGAGGCCCAGACCACCGGCCAGTGACACCGTGACGACGCCGGCCTGCCGGGCAGGCGTCGTCGGCCCCGTGGGTCCGACGATCCGTCGGACCGGGCCCACGGGCGTCTGGGGAACAGGGCAACTGAGCCCCGCCGACCGCCCCGGTCGCCATCGACGTGCACGGACCCGTTCCCGGACAGGGGGCGGGTCCTTCGCCGTCCGGGCCCACGCCGGGTCCTTCGCCCGACCGGCCCGGTCGCGGCGCCGCCGGACCCCGGGTGGCGGGCACGGCAGAGGGGTGAACGCCGCACGGTCCTAGACTGAACCGATGGAACCCACGCAGCTGCTCATCCGGCCCGCACGGACACAGGACGTCCCGGCGATCCGTGACCACGTGGAGCCCCTGGCACAACGACGGGTCCTGCTGCAGAAGGAGGCCGTGGCCTACTACGAGTCGATCCAGGAGTTCATGG
The DNA here is from genome assembly GCF_937871995.1 of uncultured Citricoccus sp. Classification (NCBI taxonomy): domain Bacteria; kingdom Bacillati; phylum Actinomycetota; class Actinomycetes; order Micrococcales; family Micrococcaceae; genus Citricoccus; species uncultured Citricoccus sp. The sequence continues at coordinate 21,713 of NZ_CALMQR010000114.1, forward strand.
TGGCCGAGGCGCCGGACGGGTCACTGGCCGGGTTCGGCGCCCTGCACGTGATCTGGGAGGACATCGCCGAGGTCCGCACCCTGGCCACGGCCTCGGACTGGCGCGGGCACGGGGTGGGACACAAGCTCCTCGACCGGTTGCTGGACCGGGCCCGGGACGTGGGCGTGAGCCGCGTGTTCTGCCTGACCTTCGAGGTCGACTTCTTCACCCGCCACGGCTTCGAGGTGATGGAGGACCAGTCCGCCGTGGATCCGGAGGTCTATTCCGAGCTCCTCCGCTCCCACGACGAGGGCGTGGCCGAGTTCCTCGACCTGGCGCGCGTGAAGCCCAACACCCTCGGCAACACCCGGATGATCCATCACCTCTGACGGCTTGCCCTGCCGGGTGCCGACGAGGATGATTCCTGGGACAGGCCGCCGGCAGCGGGCCGGGGCCGGTGAGATCAGGGAGGGCCACATGGGCACCGGAGATCGCATGGAGAACAGCGCCGAGGAAGCCAAGGGCAAGCTCAAGCAGGGCCTCGGCGAGGCGACGGACAATGACCGCCTGAAGGCCGAGGGCAAGGCCGACGAGGTCAAGGGCAACCTCAAGAACGCCGGTGAGGACATTAAGGACGCGGCCAAGCGCGTCTTCGGCGGCGACAAGCACTGACGTCCCCTCCCGGTGCACCCCCGTCCCCGGTGACGGCCCCGCCACCGCAGGCAGGGACGGTACCCCCGGTCCGACGGCCCGGACGCCCCTCAGCGAGGCAGGCTGAGCGCGGCCTCCGGGCCGTCGTCGTCCCTGCGGGCCAGGCCGTCGGCGACGAGACCCGCCACGCAGCGCTCCCACTGGGCCTCGGCCGGGCGGTGGGCACCCAGCCGGGCGACCGCCGTCGGGTGCTGGGGAAGGGCGGCGACGAGTACGGAGCCCTGCTCGCGCAACACGGCCATCACGGCACCTCGCACCTGGCGGTCGGTGCCGGACCAGGCCTGGCCGCTCGGCCGGTAGTGGGGCTCCGGCATGCCCGCGGCGCGCCAGGCGCAGAGATCGGCCACGGGGCACTCCCCGCAGCGCGGGGAGCGGGCGGTGCAGACCAGCGCCCCGAGTTCCATGACGGAGGCGTTCCACCGGCAGGCCTCCTCGCGCTGGATCGGCATGAGGTCGCGGGCCAGCGCCGTCTCCGCTGCCGTCAGGGACTTCTCCGGCAGCGCCCGGCCGGACACCAGCCGGGCGTGGACCCGCCGGATGTTCGTGTCCACCACCACCTCGGGACGGCCGAAGGCGAAACAGGCGACGGCGGCCGCCGTGTACGCACCGACTCCCGGCAGGGCCAGCAGTTCACCCGCCGTCCGGGGGACCTCCCCGTCCGGGGAGGCGGCGATGGCGGCCGCCGCGGCCTGCAACCTCAGGGCACGGCGGGGATAGCCCAACCGGCCCCAGGCGCGCAGGACCTCGGCGGCCGGTGCCGCCGCCAGGTCGCGCGGGGCGGGCCAGCGGTCGAGCCAGTCGGTCCAGACCGGCAGGACGCGACTGACGGGGGTCTGCTGGAGCATGATCTCGCTGACGAGGATGCCCCAGGGGCTGCAGTCCGCAGCGCGCCACGGCAGGTCCCGGCCGTGGTCGGCGAACCAGTCGTTGATCCTGCGGTGGAGGGTGGCCGTGATCTCCGGCGTGGACATCGCGGAGCGGGGATCAGGCATGCGATCCACTGTACTGTCCGGGGCCCGTCCGGCGTGGCCGGTCCGGTCCACGGGGGATGGTCCTTAAGCTGGTGGCATGGCCGGCGACCCTCGAAACAGCGATCTGATGCGTCCGCAGTCCCCCGAGGTGTACCGGCGTCGCCGGATCGTCGCCCTGGTGCTGCTCGTGCTCGTGCTCGCGCTCGTGGTGGGACTGGTGGGATGGATCATCTCGCTGTTCCGGCCCGGGGGCGATGAGCAGTCGGGGAACCCCGGTGGCAACGCCAGCCCGTCCGTGACGGCCCCCGCTTCGCCCACCGGGGCCACGGGCACGGACACTCCCGCCCCCGCCTCGCCCACCGAGGCCACGGGCACGGACACCCCGGGTACCGCCGACCCGGCGAGCGGCGAGCCGACGGCGGACCCCTCGGACTCGGCCTCCCCGTCCGCGACGGCGGGATCCCTCGGCGCCACGGCGTGCCAGCCGGGCGACCTGGTGATCTCGGGGGCGACGGACCGCCAGTCGTACCCGGAGGGCGAGGACCCGGTGCTCGAGCTGCGGGTGGACAACACGGGGGATGAACCCTGCGCGGCCAACCTCGGGACCAGCCAGCAGGTGTTCACGGTGTACTCCGGATCGGACCGGATCTTCTCCACGCAGGACTGCCAGGTGGAGGGGGACGACGCGATGATGGAGATCTCCCCGGACGATCAGGAGCGGTCCCGGTTCACGTGGCCCCGCGTGCGCTCGGCACCGGGGTGCGCTGAGGTGGGATCCGAACCGCGAAGCGGGACCTACCGCCTCGAGGTGTCCCTGGGAGAGCTGCAGGCCCAGCCGGTGTCCTTCACGCTGCAGTAGCGCCGTCCGTCACGTCCCGTTCACCCAGGCGCGCATGGTGCCCAGCGCCTCGTTCAGGCTCGTCACCTCGGAGACCGTGACGTTCTCGGGCACATCACCCAGCGGTTCGGGGGAGACGGGCACCACCGCCCGGCGGAAGCCCAGCCGGGCCGCCTCGCGGATCCGCCGCCCGATGCCGGGGACCGGCCGCACCTCCCCGGCCAGGCCCAGCTCGCCGAAGGCGATCATGCCCGGAGGCACGGGCGCCTGGAGCTTGGCGCTGGCGATCGCCAGGGCTGCGGCGAGGTCGGAGGCCGGCTCCGTCAGGCGGACGCCGCCGACCGTGGCCACGTAGCAGTCGTCGTCCGTGAGCGGGAAGTTGGCCCGCCGCTGCAGGATGGCCAGGATCATGGTGATGCGTGCCGAGTCGAGGCCGCTGACCGTGCGCCGGGCCGCTCCCTGTCCGGACGGCGTCAGCAGTGACTGCACCTCGGCCACCAGGGGGCGTCGTCCCTCGAGGGTGACGGTCACGCAGGTGCCCTCCACCGGTTCCTTGGTGCCGGACAGGAACAGCCCGGAGGGGTCCTCGAGGGAGTGGATGCCGGCCTCACCGAGGTCGAAGCAGCCCACCTCGTCCGTGGGGCCGAACCGGTTCTTCACGGCCCGCACGAGACGCAGCCGCGAATGGCGTTCGCCCTCGAACTGGCACACCACGTCCACGAGGTGCTCGAGCAGTCTCGGCCCGGCGATGGAGCCGTCCTTGGTCACGTGCCCGACCAGCACGGTGGTCATGTTCCGCGACTTGGCCTCGTTGATCAGGCTGGCCGCCACCTCCCGGACCTGGGTGACACCGCCCCCGGTGCCCTCGACGGACTGGGACTGCAGCGTCTGGACGGAGTCCACGATGAGCAGGTCCGGATCGGCCTTCTCGATCTGTCCCAGTGCCCGGCCGAGGTCGGTCTCGGCCGCCAGGAACAGGGTGTCCGCCACCGCCCCGATGCGGTCGGCCCGCAACCGTACCTGGGCCGCCGACTCCTCGCCGGTCACGTAGAGCACGGTACGGGTGTCGCCCTCCGGGCGGCGGTGCCGGGCGACCTTGGCCGCCACGTCCAGCAGCAGCGTGGACTTGCCGATGCCCGGTTCGCCGGCCATCAGCACGACGGCGCCCGGTACCAGTCCCCCGCCCAGCACGCGGTCCAGCTCGGAGACGCCGGTGGTGTGGAAGCGTGCCTGCGAGGCGTCCACGTCACCGATGCGCACGGCGGGCACGGCGATGGTGGCCGCCGGGGTGCGGCCGGAGGTCGCGTCCGCACCGGTCTCGACCACGGTGCCCCAGGCCTGGCACTCCCCGCAGCGGCCGACCCACTTGACGGTGGTCCATCCGCATTCGCTGCAGCGGTAGCCGGGGTTCACGCGCTTGGCGGTCTTGGTAGCCATGGACCAAGGCTAATGGCGCGCACGGACGCGCTAGGGGCGCACCCGGTGGCCGTGGGCGCGCGGGAGCCTCACAGGGGCGGCAGGTAGGCCACCGCGTCGTCGTGGGAGGACCCGGTGGCCTCGATCAAGTCGACCATCATGGGCCGCAACAACATGACCAGGGCCTCCCCGTGCAGGGAGGTGGCGCCCAGCTCCGCGGGATCCAGGCGCCCCGCGGCGCCGCCCAGGGCGTCGCGGGCCACGGACAGGGACTTGTGCCGGCCGCGCGCGGCCGGTTCCCCGAGGGAGCGGCCGAGGATCTCGACGGCGTCGGCCGCCTCGTCGAACCAGTCGGCCAGCAGCAGGGTGCCCTGTTCGTCGAGGGAGTCGTGGTCGATGACGCTGATGACCCGCCGGGCCACGATGCGCAGGCTGCGCACCGCCAGGTCGGACTTCTCCACGGTCTGCGCGGTGGACTCCAGCACGGGCCGGGAGCGGCGCTGGGTGGGGGAGAAGGTCGCCACCTCCTGGGCATTGCGCACGTCCTTGTGCAGGTTGTCCACGGCGGACTGGGTTCCGCGGCAGGCCACCAGGGCCATCCAGGCCGTGCGGGACTCGTGGTTGCGCAGCGCCTCCGAGCAGTCGCGCAGCGTCCGGGTCACGGTGGCGTAGAGGTCCCGCAGCCCGGTGGCGGCCTCCTTCTGCAGGTTCTTCGGGTACAGCAGCGTCACCAGCAGGGCGATGAACCCCCCGACGACGGCGTCGACGCTGCGCGTGAAGGGACCGCCTTCCGCGGCGGGCAACAGGACGACCAGGATGGACTGCAGGCTCATCTGCAGGGTGAAGGCGGCCCCGGAGTCCAGGAAGCGGGCCACCATGATGGAGGTGAACACCACCAGGACGGCCTGCCAGTAGCCCTGGCCGAGGACGGCCTGCATGAGGTCGCCGACGAGGATGCCCAGGGTGCAGCCGGCCGCCACCTCGAGCACCTTGCGGACCTTGGGCTCGCGGTTGAAGCCGAGGGCGATGAGCGAGGCGGTGGCGGCGAACAACGGGTCCTCGTGCCCCAGGACGAACTCGGCGAAGGCGTAGGCCAGGACCGCGCACACCGCGCTCAGCGCCGCGGGGACCACCGCCGCGCGCGCCCGCGCGGCCCCGGTGCGGGCCCGCCGGGCGACGAAGGACCGGGCCCGGGACCAGCCCCCCCGCAGGGCGGTGGGGCCGGACGAACCGGTCGCTTGCTGGTGCATGAGACCAGAGTAGGGTGTGGACCGTTCGCCGACGACGGTCCCCGGCAGCCCACGCGGAACCACGGACGCTGCATGGTGAGGTTTCTCACGCTCCCGTGAGGGATGGGTCACGGGCTGGCGCTCCCTGCCCTGTCATCTCGTGAATGCACCGGTCCCGCAGCCGTGCGGGAGCCTGGAGGAACGGGCTCTCGTTAACGTCGCGTTAATCTTCGACCGCCCAGTGCTTCACCTTCCCCCCATAGGTTCGACCGCGGAACGAGGCCTGCGGCACCCGAATCCCGCGCCATGTGACCACTGGTAGCCGGGGGTAGGTCCTCTCCCGCACTGTCATCCATCCTGAAAGAGGCAATTCTGTGAAGGCTCTTCGCTTTGGCCGCTCCGCTGCGGTCCTCTCCGTCGCTGCTCTCGCCCTGACCGCCTGTGGCGGCAACGACGGTTCCTCGGACACCGCGGCCGAGGGCAACGGCTCCGTCGCGGGCAACCTGATCGGCGGTGGCGCCTCCTCGCAGGAAGCGGGCATGACCGCGTGGACCAACGGCGTGACCGAGGTCCACCCGGACCTCACCGTCTCCTACGACCCGGTGGGCTCCGGCTCCGGCCGCGAGGGCTTCCTGGCCGGACAGTACTCCTTCGCCGGCTCCGACGCCGCGATGGACGAGGAGGAGATCAGCCAGGCGGAGTCCGTCTGCGGACCGGAGGGCGTCTTCCACGTCCCGGCCTACATCTCCCCGGTCGCCGTGGCCTTCAACCTCGAGGGCGTCGACCAGGTCAACATGGACGCCGACACCATCGCCAAGGTCTTCACCGGCGAGATCACCACCTGGAACGACCCGGTCATCGCCAAGCAGAACCCGGACACCGAGCTGCCGGACACCAAGATCACCGTCGTGCACCGTGCCGATGACTCGGGCACCACGGAGAACTTCACCGACTACCTGGCCGCCGCCGCCCCGGAGTCCTGGACCTACGACGTCGTCGAGACCTGGCCCACCGAGATCACCGCCGAGTCCGCCCAGCAGACCTCCGGTGTCGTCTCCCTGGCGCAGTCCACCGACGGCGCGATCACCTACGCCGACGCCTCCCAGATCGGCAACCTGGGCACGGTGGCCGTGAAGGTCGGCGAGGAGTACGTGCCGTACTCCTCCGAGGCCGCCGCCCGCGCCGTGGAGACCGCCGGCGAGGGGCTCGCCGGGGCGCTCGAACTCGATCGCACCACCACCGAGGCCGGCGTCTACCCGGTGGTCCTGGTCACCTACGAGATCTTCTGCCACCAGTACCAGGACCAGGAGACCGCCGACATGGCCAAGGCCTTCGCCGAGTACGTCGTGTCCGAGGACGGACAGGCCACCGCCGCGGAGTCCGCGGGCAACGCCCCGATCTCCGACGCCACCCGCGAGGCCGCCCTGGAGAACATCCAGGGCATCACCGTCCAGGGCTGACATCCCCACTCACACCGGACGTGGGTAGCACGTGCTGCGGCCGCCGGTCCTTCCTCGTGAGGGCCGGCGGCTGTGCCATGCTGTGAACGCCATTTCCTCTTAGGACATCCATCCCCGGGATGCGGGAGCACCGCCCGCACCACGAACTCCGAAGGGAGTCACCGTGACTGACACAGCCACCGAGCCGTCCAGGAGGACGTCGCTCAAGGGCTCGCGCGGCGGCGAGGCGGGAGACCGCGTCTTCTCCGGCCTGGCGCTCACCGCCGGGATCGTGATCCTGCTGGTCCTCGCCTTCGTGGCGGTCTTCCTGCTCATCGAGTCGCTCCCGGCCCTGTGGCCCGAGGCGTTCTCCGACCAGGACAGCATCGAGAGCGCCGACACCTTCTGGCAGTACGTCTGGCCGTTGATGGCCGGCACCCTGATCGCCTCGATCATCGCCATCCTGCTGGCCACCCCGGTGGCCGTCGGGATCGCCCTGTACATCTCCCACTACGCGCCCCGGTCCATCGCGACTCCCGTCGGCTACGTCATCGACCTGCTCGCCGCCATCCCCTCCGTGGTCTTCGGCGCGTGGGGCATGACGGTCCTGGCCGGGGCGATGGTGCCGATCTACGCCTGGCTGAACGAGTACCTGGGCTGGATCCCGCTGTTCGGGGGGACCCCGACCACGACCGGACGCACCCTGCTGACCTCCGGCGTCGTCCTGGCCGTGATGATCCTGCCGATCATCACCTCCCTGTGCCGTGAGATCTTCCTGCAGACGCCGAAGCTGCACGAGGAGGCCGCCCTCGCCCTGGGCGCCACGCGGTGGGAGATGATCAAGATGACCGTCTTCCCGTTCGCCCGTGCCGGCATCGTCTCCTCGATCATGCTCGGCCTCGGCCGCGCCCTGGGCGAGACCATGGCCGTGACCCTGGTGCTGTCCCCGGGCATCTTCTCCTGGAGCCTGATCCAGTCCGGTCGCAATGCGACCATCCCCTCGGAGATCGCCCTGAACTTCCCCGAGGCCTTCGGCATGCGCCAGTCTGAGCTGATCGCCGCCGGCCTGATGTTGTTCATCATCACCCTCGCGGTCAACATGGTGGCCCGCTGGATCGTCAGCCGCCACAAGGAATTCTCGGGAGCGAACTGATGACCATCTCGAACGACACCGCCGCACCGCAGCGCACCTCCGTGCCCGGTGGGAAGAAGAAGAACTCCCTGACCGCGGGGCAGAAGCCGGGCTGGACCTGGATCGCCGTGCTGGCGGGTGCCCTCGTGGTGGCCGCCGGCATCACCGCGCTGCTGGGCGGAGGCAGCTTCAGCTGGGTGGGATGGCTGATCATCGCTGCGGTCCTCTACGTCCTCGGCATGTACCTGGCCACCCGGGTGATCGAGAACGCCCGGCGGGCCACGGACGGGCTGTGGCGGAACCTGGTCTGGGCGGCGTTCCTCCTGGCGCTGATCCCGCTGGTCTCGGTGATCTGGACGGTCGCGGCCAACGGACTGCCCACGCTCCTGGAGACCCCGCAACTGCTGTGGCGGGACATGCAGGGCGTCACCGGATCGGACGACATCGCCACCCAGACCGAGGGCGCCCCCCTGGCCGGCGGGTTCCTGCACGGACTGGTCGGCACCCTGATGATCACCCTGCTGGCCACCATCATCTCCGTCCCGATCGGCCTGCTGACCTCCATCTACCTGGTGGAGTACGGCCGCGGCGGCTGGTTCTCCCGGGCCATCGTGTTCTTCGTGGACGTCATGACCGGCATCCCCTCCATCGTGGCCGGCCTCTTCGCCTTCGCTGCCGTCCAGCTGGTCATCACCACGTTCATCGGGGACGGGCCGCGCCAGCTGCAGATGGTCAAGATGGGGCTCACCGCGGCCATCGCGCTGTCCGTGCTGATGATCCCGGTGGTCGTCCGCTCCACCGAGGAGATGCTGCGGGTGGTGCCGAACGAGCTGCGGGAGGCCTCCTACGCCCTCGGCGTGCGCAAGTGGCGGACCATCTTCAAGGTGGTCCTGCCGACGGCCATGTCCGGCATCGCCTCCGGCGTGACGCTGTCGATCGCCCGCGTGACGGGTGAGACGGCCCCGATCCTGGTGACGGCCGGGTATATCGCCACCACCAACTGGAACCCCTTCGACGGCTGGATGACCGCCCTGCCGGTGTACATCTACCGCCAGCTCATCAATCCCACCGCGCCCGCCGCGGCCGACCCGTCCGCTGAGCGTGCCTGGGCCGCGGCCCTGGTCCTCATCGTCATCGTGATGCTGCTCAACCTCATCGCCCGCATCGTCGCCAAGGCCTTCGCGCCGAAGAAGACCGGCCGCTGAGCCGAGCAGACCACAAGGAGAAGGAAAGACACATGTCCAAGCGCATCGACGCCGTCGACCTGAACGTCTACTACGGCAACTTCCGGGCTGTGGAGGGCGTCAACATCAACATCGAGCCGCGGTCCGTGACCGCGTTCATCGGGCCCTCCGGTTGCGGCAAGACGACCTTCCTGCGGACCATCAACCGCATGCACGAGGTCCTGCCCGGAGCCCGGGCCGAGGGCAGGCTGCTGCTGGACGGGGAGGACATCTACGACCCGGGCGTGGACCCGGTCACCGTCCGCACCATGGTCGGCATGGTCTTCCAGCGGCCCAATCCGTTCCCCACCATGTCCATCCGGGACAACATCCTGGCCGGCTACAAGCTGAACGGGACTCGCATGTCCAAGTCCACCGCGGACGGGATCGTGGAGAAGTCGCTGCGCGGCGCCAACCTGTGGAACGAGGTCAAGGACCGCCTCGACAAGCCGGGTTCCGGCCTGTCCGGCGGCCAGCAGCAGCGCCTGTGCATCGCCCGGTCGATCGCGGTGGAGCCCGACGTCATCCTGATGGACGAGCCCTGCTCGGCACTGGACCCGATCTCCACCCTGGCGATCGAGGACCTCATCAACGAGCTCAAGGACAACTACACCGTCGTCATCGTGACCCACAACATGCAGCAGGCGGCGCGCGTGGCGGACAAGACGGCGTTCTTCAACATCGCCGGCACCGGCAAGCCGGGCAAGCTCATCGAGTACGACGACACCTCGGTGATCTTCAACAACCCCTCGAACAAGCAGACCGAGGACTACGTCTCCGGCCGCTTCGGCTGATCCGGGCGCGACGCTCCACGGGGTGGGACCCAGGATGGGTCCCACCCCGTCGTCGTCCGCCGGCCGCTCAGAGCAGGGGGGAGCCGGCCGCGGTGATCAGCAGGGCGGCGCCGGCGCACACCAGCAGCGTGGCCACCCAGTAGGCCACGATCCGGGACACCGCGGGCCAGCGCACCGAGGTGTAGGGCTGGTTCTGCCCGGCCCCGACGATGGAGGCCACCGTGGCGTGCGTGGAGGACAGCGGGAGGTGCAGGGCATAGGCGCCCACGAACAGCAGTGCGGCGCTGACCAGGGACGCGATGCCGGCCCGCAGGGGATCGAGGTCGACGATCCGCTCCGTCAGGGTGTGGGCGATGCGCCATCCCCCGAACAGGGTGCCGGCCGCCAGGACCGTCCCGACGGACAGCGGGACCCACCAGTCCACGGCGGACGGTGCCCCGGCGCCGGCGAATGCCAGGAGCAGCACGAAGGTCATCCGCGTCCCGGACTGCACGCCGTGGCCGAGGGCGTTGGCGGCCGCGCTGACGGCCAGGGCCATCCGCGATCCGTGGTTCACCGTGCCGGGCGCGGCGTCCCGCGCCAGCCAGGTGGCCGGGGTGACGAGCAGCCAGGACAGGAACCAGGCCAGCAGGACGCTCAGGACCAGTCCCAGCATCATGGCGACGAGGAGCCCGGCCGACCAGTCGGCGTACAGTCCGAGGTCTCCGGTGATCGCCAGGGCGAGGCTGCCGCCGAGGACCGCGGAGATGATCGAGTGGGTCATGGAGACCGGCATGCCGCGGGACCAGGTGAACAGGCCCCAGCCCACCGCCACGAGGAACCCGACGCCGGCCAGCAGCAGTCCCTGCCCGCCTCCGTGCAGCTCCTCCGGGAGGCCCTGCCAGGCGGCCGTCATGAATCCGCCGGAGAGCACGCCGCCGACCAGGTTCATGGCCGCGGCGAGGAGGAGGGCCGCCCCGGGGGTCAGGGCCCGTTGGCGCACGGGGAGGGCGACGGCGTTGGGGGCGTCGCGCATGCCGTTGACGAGCCCGTAGACGACGGACAGTGCGAGGACGACGACCAGCATCATCGTCATGACCGCGGGCACGGGCTCAGGACTCCCGGACGAGGATGCTGCCGAGATGGGCGATGACCTCGCGCACGCTGGCGAGGGCGGCGTTGAGCGCGTGGGCGGTCTCCCGCTGGCGGTTGTAGTTGCGCTGCAGCAGGTCGTCGCTCATGCCGGCGACCCACTGGGTCATGAGCCGCTCGGACCGCTTGGACAACCGCTGGAGCTGGATCCACGTCTCCTCGAGCTCGTCGAGCTCGCGGAACTGTCCGGTGGCGTCGCGGAACAGGTCGGCCTGCCGGCCCAGGATCTCCAGGATGTCCAGGGGAGCCTCGGGAAGGCGGTACTGCTCGGTGAAGAGGATGAGGATCCCGGCGTTGCAGATCTTCTCCACGGCGTCGTTCAGGCCGTCCGCCAGCAGGTACAGGTCCTGCCGGGGCAGGGGGGTGATGAAGGCGCTGCGGAGGCTGGTCAGCAGGGCCATGTGACGGGCGGTGGCCTCCGTGTCGATCACGGTCAGCTCCTGGTCGGCTCCGGCCGCGGGCGCCGTGGGGGCGGCCATCAGCTGGGCCACGCGGTCGACGGCGGCGCGCATCCCCTGGGCGAGGGCGGCGAGATGCTCGAGGCTGACCGGGTCCGGTGCCAGCAGGCGCGAGAGAGAAAGGTTCATCACCGTGCAGGATATCCCGAAGGGTGGGGCGGTGCCGGACCGGGAACGCCTCTCGGCGAGTGGCCGCTCATGGCGGCAGAATATTGGAGCCCGGGGTTACCGCGGCCCGGCACCGGTATCCAGTGTGCGCGCCCCGGCCCCGGACTGTCCACCTCGGGTGCGGGGATCAGCCCGCCGCTGAACGCGGAATACTCAGTCGAGGGTTCCGGCCCGCCAGGCAGCGGCGGCGGCCTCGAGGTCCTCGGCCGTACCCAGCAACCGCTTGGCCTGGCGCAGCAGGGCCGTGGCCTGTGCCGGCTGGGCCGCGTCCAGCGCCTCCGCGTGGTGCGCCTGGCCCAGGCAGACCACGCGGCAGTAGGCGGCCGCGCGCTCCAGTGCCACGCCGAAGTCCCCCGTGAAGGCACCGGTGAGGATGTGGTCCGTGAGCAGCTGCAGTTCGCGCGCCCCGGGCGGCTCGATCGCCCCGGCGATGGCGCGGGCCACGTGGGCGTCATGACCGGAGCGGTACCAGGAGGCCCAGAGCTGGCCATTGCGGGTGGTCGCCGTCCGCAGGGCGTACAGGCGCCACAGGGCACCACCGAGGGACACGGCGGGAGCGTCGGCCCACAGCCGGGCCACCGTGTCGATGCCGGCGTCCTCGACCAGCGCGACCAGCCGCCCGACCGTCTCCTCGCTGGCACCGGACCGGCCGCCGTCGAGCAGGGCGTGGGCGAGCAGGGCCGCGCCCTCCGCGGTCTGTGCCGGGTCCGGACCCCCCTCGAAGGCCGCGAACTGCTCGGGGGCGAAGTGGCGGGGCCGATGGTGGCGGACGGTGCCGGCCGCCGTCGAGCTCGGGGACCGGCCGGAATGCCTCCGGGGGGACGTCACGGGCGGGGTGCCTCTCTGGAGAAGGGGGAAGGAAGATGCTGCCCTTCTACGGTACGCCTTGCGCGGGCGCGCGGGCGCGCGTGCGGGGCGTCCCGGGAGCCCCGGTGCAGCGCGGGACGGGTGGGATCTCGCTCCGCGATGGTGGATCTCCCCGGACCCCGCGGCCGCCGTCCGCTAGCATGGACTGCGGCCTCCTGCAGGCAGGCCGTGGGCCCTTAGCTCAGTTGGCAGAGCATCGGACTTTTAATCCGCGGGTCGTGGGTTCGATCCCCACAGGGCCCACCTGGGAAGGCCTCCGGCGCCGGGACGCGTGCCGGGGGCCTTCGTCGTCTCCACCGTGTCCCGGAGGCAAGGGGCAAGGGCCAGGGGCCAGGGCCAGGGGAACGGAACGCCGCCGAGCCGAATTGATCTCAGGAACGTCTCGAGCCCCCCCGGATGATCAAGATTCGATAACCCAACGGGGTGGCGTCCTCGGCCCCGAGGCGCCCGGATGCCCTTCAGGGCGGACCGCGATGGGGCCCGAATCCCGCGTGGCCGCGCGGTTTCCCCGCCGCGGTCGGCCTCCCCGCCGGCCGGGCGCCGGGTCGGGCGGCGGAGCAGCGGTCCCCCAGTCGTCATTCCGACAGGGCTGCGCAGGCCACCGGTCCGTGCCTACGCTGGTAGGCATGAGTGCTTCCCCTCGGGCGCTCCGTCAGCGGCTTCTGCGTGGCGGCGCCCTCGTGCCTGCTGCCGTCGTGGCAGCGGTCATCGGCGTACCCGCGGCGTCGGCGGCACCGGCGGGCGGGCTGGCCACCCACGCCGCGATGCACTCGGGCGTGGGGCCGATGGCCCTGTTCGGCGTCGACGAGTCCCTGCCGACCAACCCCGACCTGCTGCGGCACATGCTGTGGTCCCGTTCCGGGAAGGTGCCGGCGGCCACCGCCGGCGACCTGCGCGTGGCCACCTTCTCCGCCGGGCTGACCCGGTCCGCCCCGGGCCTGCTGGCCGATGAGCTCGCCGCACCCGGTTCGGTCCAGGCCCAGCGGGTCGCGGAGACCGTGCAGCGCGCCGCCCCGGACGTCGTGCTGCTGACGGACTTCGACGTGGACAGCGGTGAGGCCGCCGCGCGGTCCTTCCGCACGAATTACCTGGCCGTCGGTACCGGTGGGCAGGAGGGGATCGACTATCCGTACGTCTACACCGCGGAGGTCAACAACGGCGTGGACACCGGGGCCGACCTGGACAACGACGGCGTGATCGGCGGCCCGGGCGACTCGTTCGGCCCCGGTGAGTTCGCCGGGCAGCACGGCATGGTCCTGTTCTCCCGGCACCCGCTGGAGGAGGACGGGATCCGGACGTTCCGCGACCTGCGCTGGAACACGGTGCCCGGCAACGCGATCCCGGAGGGCAAGTACACGGAGCTCGAGCGGTCCGTGCTGCGCCTGTCCTCCACCGCCCACTGGGACATCCCCGTGAGGGTCGGCGACCGGACCGTGCACGTCCTCGCCGCGCAGCCCGAGGACCCCGGGGCCGGGACCGCCCCGGTCGAACGGCACCACGACGAGATGCGCTTCTGGGCCGACTACATCGCCGGGGACGCCGGGGACACCGGGTACCTCGAGGACGACGAGGGACGTGCCGGTGGACTGCCCGCCGGCAGTGACTTCGTGCTCGTCGGGGACTTCGGCCCGCGCGCCGAGCGGGCGCTCGACGGCGACCACCCCGCGGCCATCGCCTCCCTGCTGGAGTCGGAGGCCATTCAGGACCCCGCGCCCCGCTCCGCCGGCGCCCTGGCCGCGGACCCGGATGCCGCGACGGCCACCCGGGCCGTCCGGGACGGCGGCGGCGTGGAGCTGCTGCGCTCCGACTACGTGCTGCCGTCCGCGACGCTGGAGGCCACGGCAGCCGGGGTGTTCTGGCCGGCCAACGGGCAGCTGGGCTCCCACCTGACCCGGATCACCGACTCCGCCGAGGACGGGGAGGACCGCCGGGTCACCGAGCGCCGGCTCGTGTGGACCGACCTGGGAATGGACTGACCCCGCCGTGCAACGACAGACCCTCTCCAGCGGCCATCACGTCGTCTGGTCCCGTCCGGCGGGCGAACGCCGGGGGACCGACCTGGTGGTGGTCATCCACGGCTACGGCGCGAACGAGGTGAGGGCCGCCCAGGCCTATTTCGAGATGCTTCCGGAGGGGACCACGGGCCTGGCCGTGCGCGGTGGCTTCGAGATCGACGCCGGCGCCTACCCGGTGGCCGACGGCGTCGACGGACTGGGCTCCGGTCCCGGCGGCCCGGACCCGGGCGCGTGGGGCTGGTTCCTGCTGGACTACTTCCTCACCAACGACTTCGCCGAGGTGGTGGCCTCGGCTCACCGGGTGTTCGACGTGCTCGACGCCGAGGAGGTCACCGGGGCGGGATTCCGCTCGGTGGCGCTGCTCGGCCACTCCCAGGGGATGGCGATGGCCTCCACGGTGTACCGGCTGCGTCCGGAGGCCTTCGACTGCGTGGTGGGGCTCAGCGGCTTCGTGCTGTCCAATCCCCTGCTGGCGACCCTGGACAGCCCGCCGGAGGGCCCCGGGCCGCGTCCGTTCTTCTGGGGACGTGACGTCCAGGACCTGGTCATCAACCCGGACGCGATCGCCCACACGGCGGCCTGGCTCCAGGAGCACACGCACCTGACGGCCCGGACGTACGAGGGAATGGGCCACGGCACCAGCGCGGAGGAGGCCCGGGACGTGCGGATCTTCCTGAAGCACGCCCTGGCGATGAGCCGAGGTCAGTAGTCGCGGGTCTCCTTGCGCGAGATGGACTCCCCCGTGTGCGGGTCCTGGATGTTGCGGGACTCGGTGACCCGACGGCTGGCCGAACCGGAGGCGCCCATCTGGACCAGGGAGAGGACCAGCAGCAGGGCCCCGGCGGCCATCAGGATGTAGCCGGCGATCGTCAGGTCGATCCCCGGGATCACGTCCTGGACGGCGAAGGCGATGATCGCGCCGATGGCGATCAGGGCGATGGACGTGCCGAAGCGCATGGGGTCTCCTCCAGTCGGTCGTCCGGACGCGGGCGCGGTCGGACGTGGTCAGCGTAGTGTTTCATGGAGGACCACGGCCGCGCGGGACCAGACCGCGCAGCCCATCGTGTCACCGACGTGCAGGAGGCAGCCATGGTTAAGAAGAAGTCCATCATCGCCGGCGTGGCGGGCCAGAAGGCCGCCGACTTCGCGATCCAGCGCGTCGTCGACGAGCAGGGCAACCCCACCCCCGCCTTCCAGAAGGTGGTGCTCAAGGCCCTCGACGTGCAGCGGCCGCTGGTGCTGCGCAACCTGAACCGGTTGCGCCGCCAGAACCCGGAGGACACCCCCGCCCAGCTGGCGGAACGGCTGGGGAGGCAGTACCTGGCAGCGGTCACCGGCGGCGGGGCCGCCGTCGGGGGAACCGCCGTCGTGCCCGGTGTGGGAACGGCCGCGGCGCTGGGACTCTCCGCGGCCGCGACCGTGGGCTTCCTCGAGGCGACCGCGCTCTACGCCCAGTCCGTGGCCGAGCTGATGGGGATCCCCACCGACGACCCCCAGCGGGCGCAGACCCTCGTCATGGCCGTCATGCTCGGTGAGGACGGCCGCCGGATGCTGCGGGACTTCTCCAGCCAGGCCAACGGCCGCGGGATGGGCCCGCTGGCCGGGCCGCTCTCTCTGGTCAGCGGCTCCGCCGGCGTCTCCGAGGTGCTGTTCAACCAGATGAAGAGGATGTTCATCAAGCGCTTCATCGTCCGGCAGGGGGCCGGGATGCTCGGGCGGGTGGTGCCCTTCGGGGTGGGGGCCGTCGTCGGCGGCCTCGCCAACCGGGTCATGGGCAAGGGCGTGGTCAGGGCCGCGCAGAACCTCTTCGGCCCGCTCCCGGCCACGATCCCCGGAGCCCTGGCCAGCGAGCTCAAGGCCCTGCCGGCCGGCCGGAAGGGCCGCAGGGACGACGCCGGCCCCGAGGGCGACGCGGAGGAGTTCGGCGAGCTGCTGGCGGAGGACATCGAGACCGACTTCGAGCAGCTGACGGCGGACGGCACGCTCGAGGACCTGCGGCGCGAGGACCCGGAGGCCTTCGCCGCCGAGGTCGAGGCCGCCCGCGAGGCCCATCGGCGGGCCCGCGGGGACCGGTAGGGCCGCCCGCCTCAGCCGAAGACGGCGTGGGCCACGGTGTAGATCGCCAGGCCCGCCAGCGCGCCCACGATCGAGCCGTTGATGCGGATGTACTGCAGGTCCTTGCCCATGTAGAGCTCGATGGTCCGGGAGGCCTGGCGGCCGTCCCAGCGCTGGATGGTCTCCCCGATGACGCCCACCACCTCGGGGCCGTAGGCCCGGGCCAGGTGCTGGGCCGCGTCCGAGGCCCAGCCGTCCACCCGGTCCGCGAGGGCCGGGTCCTCCTGGAGCCGCCCACCGAGGTCCTGGAGGGCGGCCACCATGGCCTGGTGCAGGTCCGAGGCGGGATCGCGCAGCTGGACCAGCAGGGCCTCCTTCGTGGTCGCCCAGGCCTGTCCGGCCCACTCGCGCATCCTGGGGTCGTTGAACAGGTCCCGCTTGGCCTGCTCCACCCGGTCACGCGTGACCGGGTCCTCGCGCATGTCCCGGATCAGCTCGTCCAGCCACTGGTCCACGGAACGGCGCAGTTCGTGCTGCGGCTCGGCCCGCACCGAGGCCAGGTACTTCAGGGCCTCGGCATGGATCCGTTCGGCCAGCAGCTGGTCCACCACCTCGGGCACCCACTGCGGGGACCGGCGCCGGACGCTGCGCACGAAGAACTCGGGATTGCGGGCCACCCAGTCCCCGGTACGTGCCACCACCAGGTCCACCACCCGGTCATGGTGCCGCTCGGAGACCACCTTGCCCAGCACGGTGGACAGGGTCGGGGACCAGTCGGGCTCGACCATGTGGCGCTGCACCAGGCCGGCCAGCACGTCCCGGACCAGGACGTCGTCCAGGGCGTCCAGGATGCCCTCCGCGGTCGCGGAGACCTCGCGCGCCACCCGCTCGGCGTTCGGGCGCCGGCGCAGCCAGGCGCCCGCCCGGTCCGCCACCCGCAGGCCCTCCAGTTTCTCCCGGGCCACGTCCCCGGCCAGGAAGTTCTCCTGCACGAAGGTCCCCAGGGACTCGCCGATGGTGTCCTTCTTACGCGGGATGATCGCCGTGTGCGGGATCTTCAGGCCCATCGGGTGCCGGAACAGGGCGGTCACCGCGAACCAGTCCGCCAGCGCGCCGACCATCCCGCCCTCCGCCGCCGCCCGGACGTAGGCGAGCCACGGATAGCTCTCCTGCAGCGCGAAGGCCAGGACGAAGATCACGGCCATGACCACCAGCAGCCCGGTCGCCACCAGCTTCATCCGCTTCAGGGCGGCCTCGCGTTCGGCCTCACCGGCCCCGGCGGAGCCCGGCGTGACGGCGGGCCCGGGGGTGACGTCGGCCCGGTGCTGCGCCCGGGCGGGGCCGGGCGCGGAGGCGGGCAGGCCGGCATCGGGAAGGTTCTGGTCCATGGATCCTCCGGCCGGGGTCAAAGTGTCAGCACAAGTTAACCAGCAGGTCGCCTGCTGGCGGGCCGGCGCGTGCCCGCCGTTCCTAGGCTGGGCCCGTGTCCGACACCTCGATGCACGTCACCGGCCCGGAACACCCTCATCCTACGGATCACCGACCCCTGGTCATCGCCCACCGCGGATCCTCCGCCGCCTTCGCCGAGAACACCCGTGCCGCGTTCCTGCACGCGCTCGCCGAGGGGGCCGACGGCGTGGAGGTGGACGTCCACCTCAGCCGCGACCGGCACCTGGTCTGCCTCCACGACCCGACCCTGGAACGGACCTCCGACGGTTCCGGGCCGGTCGCCGACCACACCCTGGCCCAGTTGCGCCGGCTGGACTTCCACGGCTGGAAGGGGGCACGCCTTCCCGGCGAGTACGGTCCGGCCTCGGCGCAACTGCTCACGCTGCCGGAGCTGGTCGAACTGCTCGCGGCGGCCGGCCGCCCGGTGCGGCTGGCCCTGGAGCTCAAGCATCCGAGCCCGTTCGGCCACGAGCTGGAGGAGCGCGCCCTGTCCTGCCTGCTGCAGGCGGGCTGGGATCCGGAGACCTCCCGGATCGGGGCGGTGGAGGTCTCCTTCATGAGCTTCTATGCCGGATCCCTGCAGTACCTGGCCCCGGTGGTGGACACCGACCACCTCTGCCCGCTGGTGTCCACCGTGCCGGACGCACCGGTGGCCGGCCGGTTCGGCCTCGGACCGCTGAGCCGTGCCGCGCTGCGGGCGGCGCTGCGCCAGGCCGTGGCGGACGCCGAGCGGCTGATCTGGGAGGGCCGGGCCGGGATGGCGGGCCCGGGCGTGGACTACGTCCGTCACCACCTGGCGGACGTGAAGGCCTGGCTCGCCGCTGGCCGCACCCTGCGGGTGTGGACCGTGGACCGGTCCGAGGACGTGGAGCTGCTGCGGGCCGTGGGCGTCCAGGAGATCACCACGAACCGGCCGGGACCGGTGCTGGCCCAGGTGGTCCGGCGCGGCGCGCCCGTCCCGGCGTACGCCGGGCACTGAGGCGGGTCCGGGCCGGTCGCCGCCGCGCCACGGGCCGGTGGCGGAGAAGTCGACGAGGGGCGTTCTCGGGCCTTCGCGGGCGTCCGCGGGTGGGCCCCGCGGGGTGCGGCCCCGCGGGATGTGTGCATGATCTGGGGCGATGCGGTTATGCTCTCCCCTATCCCTCGTGACGTGATCCCTGTCACGATGATCACTCGACACCCTCGGGAGCAACCATGTCCTCATTCCTCCGGCGACGCATCGCCGCGGTGACCGCAGCGGGGGCCGCGGTCGCCCTGGTCCTGTCCGGCTGTGCGCAGAGCCAGCGCGACGACGCCGGCGGGGAGGCGAGCGGGGGCGAGGGCGACGCGTCCTCGGTGGACAGCCAGTTCATCTTCGCCGCCTCCTCCGACCCCAAGTCCCTGGACCCGGCCTTCGCCAACGACGGCGAGACGTTCCGGGTCTCCCGCCAGATCTTCGAGGGCCTGGTGGGCACCGAACCGGGCACCCCGGACCCGGCCCCGCTGCTGGCGGAGTCCTGGGAGACCAGTGAGGACGGGCTCACCTACGACTTCCAGCTCAAGCAGGGCGTGACCTTCCACGACGGCACGGACTTCAACGCCGAGGCCGTCTGCGCCAACTTCGACCGCTGGTACAACTTCACGGGCATCCAGCAGGCCGAGACGATGTCCTACTACTACGGCAAGCTGTTCCGCGGGTTCGCGGACTCGCCCGAGGACGCGGTCTACGAGTCCTGTGAGGCGGTGGACGAGCACCAGGCCCGGATCACCCTGGCCCAGCCGTTCGCCGGTTTCATCGCCTCCCTGTCCCTGCCGGCCTTCGCCATGCAGTCCCCGGCCGCGATGGAGGAGTTCGGGGCGGACGAGGCCGGTGGCACCGCCGAGTCCCCGGAACTGAGCGAGTATGCCCGCGCGCACCCCACCGGGACCGGCCCGTTCGCCTTCGAGTCCTGGAACGTGGGCCAGGACATCTCCCTGAGCGCCTACCAGGACTACTGGGGTGAGCAGGGTGACGTCCAGGAGATCACCTTCCGGGTGATCGACGACCCGGTGGCCCGCCGCCAGTCCCTCGAGGCCGGCCAGATCGACGGCTATGACCTGGTGGCCCCGGCCGACGTGGCCGACCTGGAGCAGGCCGGGTTCAAGATCTTCACCCGGGATCCGTTCACCATCCTCTACCTGGGCCTGAACCAGGAGGTCGAGGAGCTCAAGGACCCCAAGGTCCGCCAGGCGATCTCCTACGCGATCGACAAGGACGCCCTGATCCGGCAGACGCTCCCGGAGGGCACCAAGCCCGCCACCCAGTTCATCCCGGACTCGGTCAACGGCTACACCGAGGACGTGGAGACCTACGACTACGACCCGGCGAGGGCCAAGGAGCTGCTGGCCGAGGCGGGCTACGAGAACGGCTTCACGGTGGACTTCAACTACCCCACCGGCGTCTCGCGTCCGTACATGCCCACCCCCGAACAGGTCTTCTCGAACCTCTCCGGCCAGCTGGCCGAGGTCGGGATCGAGGTCACGGCGGTCCCGGAGAAGTGGAGCCCGGACTACCTGGACCGCGTCAACGGCACCGCCGACCACGGCATCCACCTGCTGGGCTGGACCGGTGACTACAACGACACCGACAACTTCGTGGGCGTGTTCTTCGGCCAGCAGAAGCCGGAGTTCGGCTTCGACAACCCGGAGCTGTTCGAGGCCCTCAGCGAGGCCCGGCAGGAACCGGTGCTGGAGGAGCAGACGCCCATGTACGAGGAGGTCAACAGGATGGTCTCCGAGTACGTCCCCGCCGTCCCGCTGGCCCACCCGGCCCCCTCGCTGGCCTTCGCCGAGCGAGTGGACGACTACCCGGCCAGCCCGGTCAACGACGAGGTCTACAACCAGATCGAACTGAACAAGTGATCCGACCGTCCCTGGAGCGGGACCGGGTCCACCCCGGTCCCGCCCCGGTCCGCCTGCCCTCCGCGAAGGGACGCTGAGTGTTCCGCCTCATCGGCAACCGACTGCTGCTGCTGGCCCCCACCATCATCGGGCTCTCCGTCCTGCTCTTCCTGTGGGTCCGGGCGCTGCCCGGGGGGCCGGCCACCGCCCTGCTGGGGGACAAGGCCACCCCGGAGGCCGTGGCCAGGGTCAACGAGGCCTACGGCTTCGACCGCCCGATCCTGGAGCAGTACTTCATCTACATGGGCCGGATCCTCTCCGGTGACTTCGGCAACTCCCTGCTGACCAGCCGGCCGGTGCTGGAGGAGTTCGCGGCCCGGTTCCCGGCCACGCTGGAACTGACCGCGTTCGCCCTCCTCTTCGCCGTGGGCTTCGGGATCCCGCTGGGCTACTGGGCCGCTCGGCACGTGGGCCGCTGGCAGGACCAGGCCGCCGTGCTGCTGTCCCTGATGGGTGTGGTGGTGCCCGTGTTCTTCCTGGCCTTCATCCTCAAGTGGGTGTTCGCCGTCCAGTTGGGCTGGCTGCCCACCGACGGTCGCCAGGATCCCCGGATCGACGCCACCCACTACACGAACTTCTTCGTCTGGGACGGGATGATCACCGGGGAGTACGACGCCGCCTGGGATGCCCTGACGCACCTCGTGCTGCCCGGGGTGGCGCTCGGGACCATCCCGCTGGCCATCATCGCCCGGATCACCCGGGCCTCGGTGCTCGAGGTGCAGAACGCGGACTACGTGCGCACCGCCCGGGCCAAGGGCCTGGCCCCCCGGCTGATCCGCAACCGGTTCGTGATGCGCAACGCGCTGCTGCCGGTGACCACCACGCTGGGCCTGCAGCTGGGCCTGCTGATCTCCGGGGCGGTGCTGACCGAGACGGTGTTCGCGTTCAACGGGATCGGCAGCTTCCTGTGGGATGCCATCTTCAACCTCGACTTCCCGGTGCTGCAGGGGTTCATCATCTTCATCGCCGTCATCTACTCCCTGATCAACCTGCTGGTGGACGTCTCGTACGGCCTCATCGACCCCAGGGTGCGTGTCTCATGAGCGTGAACCTGCCTCCCGCCGCCGGCGGTCCCACGGAGGGCCGGACGCCCGGTGGTCCGCCCGCTTCCGACCCGGCGTCCGGGGGCCTGCTGCCCGGGACGACCGGGACGGTCGTGACAGCGGGGCCCCGGCGGGACGATGGCGGTCCCGTGAAGGGCACCTCCGTCTGGAAGGACGCCTTCCTGCGGTTGCGGCGCAACCCCGCCGCGATCGCCGGTGCGGTGATCGTGGCGCTGTTCCTGCTGGTGGCCGTGCTGGCCCCGCTGATCGCCCCGTACCCGGGGGAGGCGGTGCCGGGGGCCCGGGAGATCACTCCGGGCCACATCCCCGGCCCGGGCGAGCTGCCGCAGTTCCCCCTGGGCCTGGACCGCTTCGGCGGGGACGTGCTGTCCAAGCTCATCTGGGGAGCGCAGTCCTCGCTGATGATCGGCGTGGTCTCCACGGCGCTCGGCCTGGCCGGGGGCATGGTGCTGGGCCTGCTGGCCGGTGCGTTCGGCGGCTGGGTCGACGGGGTGGTGATGCGGATCGTGGACATCCTGCTGTCCGTGCCGAACCTGCTGCTGGCCGTGTCGATCGCCGCCGTGCTGGGCCAGGGACCGTACGCGGTGATGATCGCGATCGGCGTCTCCCAGGTGCCGATCTTCGCGCGGTTGCTGCGCTCGTCCATGCTCAGCCAGAAGAGCGCGGACTACGTGCTGGCCGCCCAGACCCTCGGGCTGAGCCGGCGGACCATCACCATGAGCCACGTGCTGCCGAACTCGGTGGGACCCGTGATCGTCCAGGCCACGCTGACCCTGGCGACCGCCGTCATCGATGCCGCCGCCCTGTCCTTCCTGGGCCTGGGTGGTGGCCGCCCGGAGACGGCCGAGTGGGGACGCATGCTCACCTACGCGCAGTCCGAGCTGGGCATCGCCCCGTGGCTGGCCTTCCTGCCCGGCCTCTGCATCGCCGTCACGGCGCTGGGATTCACCCTGCTGGGCGAGTCGCTGCGCGAGGCGCTGGACCCGAAGTCGAGGGCACGGTGAACGGGATGGGTGACGTGCGCACCGAGGACGAGAGGACACCCCGCGTGGAGCCTGAACCCCTGCTGCAGATCCGGGACCTGCAGGTCGACTTCACCACCATGCACGGTTCCGTGCGGGCCGTGGAGGACGCCTCGCTGTCCCTGGAGGCCGGACGCACCCTGGCCGTCGTGGGCGAGTCCGGTTCCGGCAAGTCCACCACCGCGATGGCCGCGATCGGGCTGCTGGCGGGCAACGGGAAGGTGACCGGCGGGTCCATCCGGTTCAACGGCCAGGACCTGGTGGGTCTGCCCGAGTCGAGGATGCGGGACATCCGGGGCCGCCAGATCGGCCTGGTCCCGCAGGACCCCATGTCCAACCTGAATCCCGTGTCCCGGATCGGCACGCAGGTCGCCGAGACCCTGCTGACCCACCGGCTGGCCACCCGCAGGGACGTGGACGCCCGGGTGGTGGAGGTCCTGGAGGCCGCCGGGATCCCCGAGGCCGGACGGCGGTCGAGGCAGTACCCGCACGAGCTCTCCGGGGGGTTGCGCCAGCGTGCCCTGATCGCCGTGGCGCTGGCCTGCCGGCCGCGGCTGCTCATCGCGGACGAGCCGACCTCCGCGCTGGACGTGACCGTCCAGCAGGTGATCCTGGACCAGATCGAGCAGATGACCGACGAACTGGGCACCGCCATCCTGCTCATCACCCACGACCTCGGACTGGCCGCCGAGCGCGCCCAGGACCTGGTGGTGATGCACCGCGGGAAGGTGGTGGAGTCCGGACCGGCGGCCCAGTTGCTGGAGGACCCCCAGCACCCGTACACCCGGTCCCTCGTGCGGGCGGCGCCCTCCGTGGCCGCGGTCCGGCTGGCCCCGGACGCCTTCACCGGAGCGCGCGGCGAAGGCCACCCGGCCCCGGGGCACCGGGAGGACCACCCGGGTGCCCGCCCGCTTCCCGACGGCGGCACGGCCGGTTCACTGCCGGCGTCGGCCCCCGTCCGTGCCGGGGACGGTCGGGGCAGGGGGTGGGGTGCCGGGGCGGACACGGAGCCGCTGGTGACCATCACCGACCTGACCAAGGTCTACCCCGTCCGCGGCGGGGACGACTTCTACGCCGCGAGGAACGTCAGCCTGGAGATCCCCCGCGGCACCACCGTGTCCATCGTGGGGGAGTCCGGCTCGGGCAAGACGACCACGGCGAGGATGCTATTGAGGCTGATCGAGCCGACGTCGGGATCCATCAGCTTCGACGGCCGTGACGTGCTGACCCTGGACCGCCGCGGACTGCGGGACTTCCGCCAGCGCGTGCAGGCGGTCTTCCAGGACCCCTACTCCTCCCTGAACCCGATGTTCACGGTGGGACGCATCATCGAGGAGCCGCTCATCGCCTACAAGCGGGGCGGGGCCCGGGAGCGGCGGGACCGGGTGGCGGAGCTGATGGACCAGGTGGCGCTGCCGTCGAGCATGCACCGCCGGTATCCGGCCGAGCTCTCGGGAGGCCAGCGGCAGCGGGTCGCGATCGCCCGGGCCCTGGCCCTGCGCCCGGAACTGATCGTGTGCGACGAACCGGTCTCCGCCCTGGACGTGCTGGTCCAGGACCAGATCCTGACGCTGCTGGGCGACCTGCAGCAGGAGCTGGGGCTGAGCTACCTGTTCATCTCCCACGACCTGGCCGTGGTCCGGCTGATCTCGGACTACGTCTGCGTGATGAAGGACGGGGAACTGGTCGAGGCCGCCACGAGCGAGGAGATCTTCACCAATCCGCGGCACGCCTACACGCGCAGGCTGCTGGCCTCGATCCCGGGCAACGAACTGGGGATCGAGACCGGCGTGGCCTGAGGGCCCGTCACGCCCGGCGGGGCGGGCCGTCAGAGCGCGCCCTGCTGCCGGGCGACCTTCAGCGTGAGCTGGGCGATCGCCATCTCCTCGTTGGTCGGCACCACCAGCACCGGGATGGCGGACTCCTCGGTGGAGATCACCCGGGGCGCGTGCGAGCGCTCGAGGTTCTTCTCGGCGTCGTACTCCACGCCCAGCGGCTCCAGCCGGTCCAGCACGGTGGCGCGGAACGGGGCGGAGTTCTCCCCGATCCCCGCGGTGAACACGATCGCCTGCGCCCCGCCGACGGCCACGTGGTAGCCGCCCACGTACTTGGCCAGCCGGTAGGAGGCGACCTTGATGGCGGTCCGGGCGCGGCGGTGGCCGGCGTGGGCGGAGTCCAGCACCTGGCGCATGTCCGCGTTGCCGGACATCCCCAGCAGCCCCGACTCGTTGTTCAGCAGCCGGTCCATCTGCTCGGCGTCGTAGTGGTGGTTCCGGATCAGGTGCGTGATGATCGACGGGTCCACGTCCCCGGAGCGCGTGCCCATGACGAGACCGGCCAGCGGGGTGTAACCCATGGAGGTGTCCACGGACCTCCCGCCGCGGATGGCGGTGGCCGAGGCGCCGTTGCCCAGGTGCAGGATCACCGCGTTGAAGTCGTCCCGGTCGATGCCGAGGGTCTCGGCCGCGATCCCGGTGACCAGGTCGTGGCTGGTGCCGTGGAAGCCGTAGCGGCGGATGCCGTTCTCGGTGTAGAGCGCGTCCGGCAGGGCGTAGCGCCAGGCCTCCTCCGGCATGGTCTGGTGGAAGGAGGTGTCGAAGACGACCACCTGGGGCATGTCCGGCCACCGGTCCGCGATGGCCCGCAGGCCCTGGGCGGCCGCCGGGTTGTGCAGCGGGGCCAGCGGGGCCAGCCGCTCGATCGCCCGGATGACCTCCATGGTCACCAGGGCCGGGGCCTTGAAGCGCTCGCCGCCGTGCACCACGCGGTGGCCGGCGGCGGCGATCTGACGGTCCCCGAGAATCTCCTCCAGTTCCTCGTTGACCCGTTCCAGCGCCTCGACGTGGTTGTCGATCCCGGAGCCGGGCACCCCGATGCGCTCCACCAGGCCCTTCGCCACCACCGGGTCCGCCGGCTCCGTGCCGTCGGCATTGACCTCACGAACCTGGTACTTCAGTGAGGAGGAGCCGGAGTTGATGACGAGGATGAGCATGTCTGGGAGAGCCTTTCTGGGGAGGCGGGGGCCGGAGCCGGTGGTCAGTCGCCCTGGGCCTGGATGGCGGTGATGGCCACGGTGTTGACGATGTCGTCCACCGTGCACCCGCGGGAGAGGTCGTTGACCGGCTTGTTCAGTCCCTGCAGCACCGGCCCGACGGCCACGGCCCCGGAGGACTGCTGGACCGCCTTGTACGTGTTGTTGCCCGTGTTCAGGTCCGGGAAGATGAACACGGTCGCCTGGCCGGCCACCTCGGAGTCCGGCATCTTCGAGGCGGCCACGGAGGCGTTCACCGCCGCGTCGTACTGCAGCGGGCCGTCCACCTTCAGCTCCGGGTGGGCCGCCCGGACCAGTTCGGTGGCGGTGCGGACCTTGTCCACCGCCTCCCCGGAGCCGGAGCCGCCGGTGGAGTAGGACAGCATGGCCACCCGCGGGTCCACGCCGAACTGGTGGGCGGTCACGGACGAGGCGTAGGCGATGTCGGCCAGCTGGTCGGCGTCCGGGTCCGGGTTCACGGCGCAGTCGCCGTAGACCAGGGCGCGGTCCGGCAGCAGCATGAAGAACACGGAGGAGACGATCGAGACCCCGGGACGGGTCTTCACGAACTCCAGTGCCGGGCGGATGGTGTTGGCGGTGGTGTGTGCCGCCCCGGAGACCATGCCGTCCACGTCTCCCAGGTGGACCATCATCGTGCCGAAGTACGCGCCCTCGGTCATCACCTCGCGCGCCCGGTCGATGTCCACCCCCTTGTGGGAGCGCAGCCGGGCGTACTCCTCGGCGTAGCGCTCACGGGCCGGCGCGGTGGCGGGGTCCAGCAGTTCCAGGCCGGTCAGGTCCACGCCCTCGCGGGCCGCCACGTCGCGCACCAGGGCCTCGTCGCCGAGCACCACGAGGTCGCACACGTCCCGGCGGCGCAGGATCTCGGCGGCGCGCAGGATGCGGGGGTCCTCGCCCTCCGGGAGCACGATCCGCTTCCGGTCGGCCCGGGCCCGCTCGATCAGCCCGTGCAGGAAGCGCAGCGGGGTGGTCCGCTCGGCGCGCGGCAGCTGGATGCGCTCGAACAACTCGTTGCCGTCCACGCGCTGGTGCCAGGCGCCCAGGGCTGCGGCGGTCTTGCGGGGCTGGGCGCTGGAGAGCTCGCTGCGCACCGTGGCGACGGACCGGGCCGTGCTGAAGGTGTCGGCGAAAGTGCTGAAGATCGGGAAGGTCGCCCCGGCGTAGAGTCGGCGGATCTGCTCGTTGGGCTCGATCCCGTTGGTCAGGATCATCCCGGAGGCCACGGGGAACTCCGGGGCCAGGGACGAGGCGACGGTGGCGAGCACGGCGTCCGAGCGGTCCCCGGAGACCAGCACGAGGGCGCCCTCACGCAGGATCTGCAGGAAGTTCCCGCCCTCCATGGACACGGCCCTGACCTCGGAGACGTCACGGTCCAGGTTCGTGTTGCCGGCCACCTGGGTCAGGCCGAGGGCGGCGGCGATCTCCGCCACCGAGGGCAGCGCCAGCTCGGGCAGCTCGGGCAGGACGTACACCGGCCAGGCGTGGCGGCCGGGGCGGATGGCCTCGGTGACCGTGTCCAGGCGTGCCGGGTCGGCCCGGTTGACCATCATCGCCAGCAGCTCGACGCCGGACTCGTCCAGGGTGCGCCGGGCCAGGTCCACGGCATCGGCGACGCCGGTCCCGTCCAGCCCGGCAGCGGAGACCACGCCCACCACGGGCGTGCCCAGGTGGCGGGCCAGCGAGGCGTTGAGGTCGAGCTCGATCGCCGGGTCTGCCCCGGTCAGGTCCGTGCCCTCGACCACGATGATCGCGCAGGCCGCAGCCATCTCGTCGAACTGGGCCACGCAGCGCTCGTGCAGTTCGTCGGAACGGCCCTCGGCCAGCATGCCCCGCGCCTCGGCGGCCGTCACCCCGCCCCGGGACCGGCCGGCGTCGAGCCCGTAGCTCTCCCGCATCAGCTGGACCATGGGGTCGGCCTCCACCGAGTCACCCGGGACCACCGGGCGGAAGAAGCCGATCGAACCGGTGCGCTTGTACAGCGAGTCCGCCAGCCCGAGCGTCACGAGGGACTTGCCGGCCCCGTTGGTGGTGGTGGTGACGAAGATGCCCTGGGTCATGTCGCGTTCCAAGCCTTCCCGTGGACGGTGTGCCTCGGATCCCACTCTAGGCGCGCGCTCCGCGGGCTCCGGCCACGTGGGCGCTTTGGGAGCGGCCCTGATCACCGGCTACCGTGTCCTACGCCATTCTCCTGTCATCCCATCGCACCTCACCTAGGGGACACCATGTCACGTCACGACCCCGTGGACCGCCATCATCCGGTCCACAACCCCGAGATCGTCGGGTTCACGCAGGCCGAGATCGACGAGACGCCGGTCAAGGTCAAGTGGAACTCGCTGGGTCCCGGCATCGTCGCCGCCGCCACCGGCGTGGGCGCCGCGGACCTCGTCGCCACCCTGACGGCGGGCTCGCGCTACGGCTACGGGCTCATGTGGGCCGTGGTGCTGGGCGTCATCTTCAAGATCGTGCTCGTGGAGGGCACCGGCCGGTACTACCTGTCCACCGGCAAGACCATCTTCCAGGGCTGGCGCACCCTGGGCGTCTGGACCAGCTGGTACTTCGGCATCTACATCATGATCTGGGGCTTCGTCTACGGGGCCACCGCCATGAGCTCGGTGGCGCTGCCCCTCTCGGCGCTGTTCCCGGAGGTCGACTCCAAGATCTTCGCGATCGTCTCCGGGCTGATCGGCCTGGGCCTGGTGTGGATCAACAAGTACGGGCTCATCGAGAAGCTCATGACCGTGCTCATCGGCATCATGTTCTTCGCCGTGCTGGTCTCGGCGGCCCTGACCGCGCCGAACCTCGGGGAGATCCTCACCGGGCTGATCCCCATGATCCCCGCGGAGGAGGGCGCCATGTTCTACGTCCTCGGACTGGCCGGCGGCGTCGGCGGCACCATCACCCTGGCCGCCTACGGCTACTGGCTGCGCGAGAAGGGCTGGAACACGCCCAAGTGGATGAAGGTCATGCGCTACGACAACGCCACGGCCTACGTCCTCACCGGCATCTTCGTGATCGCCACCATGATCATGGGCGTGGAGCTGCTGCACTCGGCCGGGCTGGCCATCTCCGCCGGTGACCGCGGGCTGCTGGACGTGGGCAACGTGCTGGCCGACCGCTACGGCCAGGCGTTCTCCATCATCTTCCTGATCGGCTTCTTCGCCGCCTCCTTCTCCTCCCTGCTGGGCGTGTGGCACGGCGTCTCGCTGATGTTCGCCGACTTCTGGACGAACTTCCGCAAGCCGGCCGACAGCCTGGACCAGGACGACGCCCCCTCGCTGGAGTCGAAGCCGGCCCGGTTCTACCTGATCTGGCTGACCATCCTGCCGATGTCCCTGCTGTTCCTGGAGCGGCCGATCTTCCTGATCCTGCTCTACGGCACGCTCGGGGCGCTCTTCATGCCGTTCCTGGCCGTCACGCTGCTGTTCCTGAACAACCAGCGCAAGCTCGTCCCGGCGAAGTTCCGCAACCGCTGGTTCCACAACGCCCTGCTGGGCCTCACCGCCCTCGTCTTCGTGGTCCTCGGCGGTTACGAGCTCATCAAGGCGGTGGCGCCGCTCTTCGGCGGCGGCGCATAGCCCACCCCTTGGGCCCCCGGCGGCGGTGGGGCAGACTGGATGCATGATCGTCGCCTTCTCCGTCGCCCCCTCCGGAACGCCCCGCCCCGGGGATCCCGGTACGCAGCACCAGGCCGAGGACGGTTCGGTGCACGACGCCGTGGCCGCCGCCGTGCAGGTGGTCCGGGACTCCGGGCTGCCCAACCGCACCTCCTCGATGTTCACCGAGATCGAGGGGGAGTGGGACGAGGTCATGGCGGTCGTCAAGGACGCCGTGGACGCCGTGGCCCCGTTCGGCTCACGGATCTCGCTGGTGCTCAAGGCGGACATCCGGCCCGGGCACACCGGTGAGCTCGACGGCAAGGTCGAGCGCCTGGAAGCGGCCCTGAAGAACCGGTGAGCGGGTCCGGGAACCAGGCCCGCTTCTACGTCCGCGACGCCGCCCAGGCCGACCTCGAGGCCGTGCTGGCCATGAAGGCCGTCGCCTGGCGCGAGGCCTACGGCCACCTGAGGGACGAACCGTTCTTCACCGCCGCCGAGGCGACCCTGCCGCAACAGGTCGAGCACTGGCGCCGGGAACTGGCGCGGGGCACCGAGCTGTGGCTGGCCGAGGACGCCCGCGGCCGCTGCGTGGGCCTGGCCTCGGCCGGTCCCCTCGTCACCGCGGATGCCCCGGACCCGGCAGCCGGGCCCGGGGCCACCGGGTCCTGGGAGGCGGGGGTCGTTGGGTCGGTCGATGCCGGGTTGCCCCCACTCGAGCTCCGCGCGCTCTACGTGCTGGCCGAGGCCCAGGGGTCCGGCGTGGCCGACGCCCTCCTGGCCCGGGCCGTCGGCAGTTCACCCTGCCGGGTCCGGATCGTCTCGGCCGACGAGTGCGCCCGCGCCTTCTACCGCCGGCACGGTTTCGCCGAGGTCGGCGCCCCCGTCCCGATGACCGGCCCCTGGGCCGGGCTGGACGAGCAGCTCATGGTGCGCCGTGGCGCGTGAGCGTTCCGGCCGGAAGTCCGCGGGCAGGAAGGGCGGTGCCGGGGGCCGCCCGGCCTCGCGCGGCGGGGAGGTTCCGGGGATCGAACCCGGCGTCTTCACCATCGACTCGGGCACCGCGGAGATCCTGCGCGATCCCTTCACCGACGGGGCCTGGCTGCTCAAGCTCAACGGCGCGGAGTCCTCCCAGCTCAACCCGGAGGACCCGCTGGACCTGGGCTTCGAGTACATGCGCTGGATCGCGGCGGTCATCATGCACCGCTGGGCACCGGAGGAGCCACTGCGGATCCTGCACCTGGGCGCCGCCGGGTGCACGCTGGCCCGCTGGGCGGCGGCCTGGTACCCGGACTCCCGGCAGACGGCCGTGGAGCTCGACGCCGGCCTGGCCGCGCTGGCCCGCGACCGCTTCGCCCTGCCCCGCGCCCCGCGGCTGCGGATCCGCGTGGGTGAGGCCGGAGAGGTACTGGGCGGTGCCCATGAGCACAGCCGGGACGTGATCGTCCGGGACGTCTTCGCCGGGACCACGCCCGAGGACCAGGTCACCCCGGATCACCTGGTCGGCCTGGACGCGGCCCGCCACGCCCGGCGGGTGCTGGGCGCGGACGGGGTCTACCTGGTGAACCACGGCGGGGGCCCGGACCTGACCGCCGCACGGCGGGAGGCGGCCACGCTCCGCGCCGTCTTCGGCACCGTGGTGGCGATCGCCGACCCGCAGATGCTCAAGGGCCGGCGTCGCGGCAACATCGTCTTCGCCGCCACGGACGGCCGGCTCACGGCCCGGGACGGGGGAGGGGCCCTCAGCCGGGACGGCCTGGTGCGGCACCTGCTCGCCGACCCGCTCCCGGCCCGCCTCGTGGACCCCGTCACGGACTTCGCGGCAGGGGCCCGGCCCTTAGCCGAACCGCTCCCGGGAACTAAACTGGGATCATCATCCGCCCGTGTCAACGACGACACCGGCGAGAACGACAGGAGGCCGTCATGACCGGTTCACAGGACCACGACAACAGCCCGATCACTCCCGAACAGGCCACCACCCACGGCATCGTGGTGGGCGTGGACGGCTCCGAACAGTCCGTCTCGGCGGCGAAGTGGGGAGCCCGGGAGGCGGAACTGCGCGGCCTGCCCCTGACCCTGGTCACCGCCTACACGATGCCCGTGTTCGCGGCCTCCGCGCTGGAGGCCGGGTACGGCATCCCGGACGACACCATGATCCGCGACGGCGCCATGCAGGTGCTGCAGGGCGTGGTGAACCAACTGGGCAACCTCAACGTGCCGCTGGTGCACCGGGTGGAGATGGGCGACGCCGCCGGGGTGCTGGTGGACTACTCGGCCAATGCCAACCTGCTGGTGGCCGGCACGCGCGGCCGCGGCGGGTTCCTCGGACGACTGCTGGGCTCGGTGGCGGGAGCGCTCCCGGCCCACGCGAAGTGCCCCGTGGTGATCGTGCCCAAGGGTGAACACGCCAGCCGGGCCGCCGAGGGGATCCCCGTGGTGGTCGGCGTGGACGGATCCGAACAGGGCCGCGTGGCGGCGCTGGCCGCGGCCCTGGAGGCCGACGTCCGCCGGTCCCCGCTGCGGGTGGTCATCGCCATGCCGCCGATCTCCGGTGCGGTCGCCTGGCTGCCGGCCACCGTGGACGAGCAGGCCATGATCGAGGAGATGCAGGAGAAGCTCGAGGCTGGGGTCGAGTGGCTGCGTTCCGAGTTCCCGGGGCTGGAGGTCAGCTCCGAGATCATCGACGGCGTGCCGGTGGACGTCCTGGTCGGGGAGTCGAAGACCGCCCGGCTGACCGTCGTCGGCACCCGCGGCCACGGCGGATTCACCGGCGCCCTGCTGGGGTCCACGAGCCAGGGCATCATCTCGCACGCCCACGGTCCCGTCATGGTGGTGCCCTACCTCAAGGACAGCCGCCTGGCGACGCGGGCGAGCTTCGGCCCGATGTACTCCTGACCCGCGCAGCCTGAGGGGGCACCTCATCCCCAGCCGAGATCGTGCAGCGTGGCGTCGTCGATCCCGAAGAAGTGCGCCACCTCGTGGACGACCGTCACCGTGATCTCCTCCACCAGTTCCTCCCGGTCCCGGCACATCCGCAGCAGCGGACCCCGGAAGATCACGATGCGATCGGGGAGCTGCCAGGGCATCTCCGCGCGTTCGGTCAGCGGGATGCCGTCGTAGAGCCCGAGCAGTTCCGTGCCGGGGTCCTCCCAGGGCTCCGGCTCATACTCCTCCTCGACGAAGACCGCCACGTTGGACAGGCGCTCGGTCAGGGCCGGCGGGATCGCCTCGAGGGCGTCGGAGACGGCACGGTCGAAGTCCTCCTCGGACATCTCGGCGGGCTCGGGAGGGTCGGGGTGGTGATCGGATGGGTCCACCCGTCCATCGTGCCCGTTCCCGGGGGGGGTCTTCGGGCATCGCCCCGGTTTGCGGTTCGGCATGGGAAGCCTCTAGACTCTTGCAGGTCCACTTCGGGAACCCGAAGTGTTCAGGCCCCCATCGTCTAGAGGCCTAGGACACCGCCCTTTCACGGCGGCGACACGGGTTCGAATCCCGTTGGGGGTACGCAGGAAACGCTGGTCCAGCCGTCAGGCCGGGCCGCCGGACGAAGTGGTCAAACCACTGCAAAACGTCTGGTAGAGTGGTTTCTCGCACACTGGCCCTGTAGCGCAGTTGGTTAGCGCGCCGCCCTGTCACGGCGGAGGTCGCGGGTTCGAGTCCCGTCAGGGTCGCTCGGATGTTCCGATTGCCGGATAAC
This sequence comes from uncultured Citricoccus sp., assembly GCF_937871995.1. Classification (NCBI taxonomy): domain Bacteria; kingdom Bacillati; phylum Actinomycetota; class Actinomycetes; order Micrococcales; family Micrococcaceae; genus Citricoccus; species uncultured Citricoccus sp. Next base: position 54,935 of record NZ_CALMQR010000114.1, read on the forward strand.
ACCGGCACGGAGGATCTTGGTGATCACCGGTCTAGCCACCGGATGGTGCCAGGCTCTGTAGCTCAGTTGGTAGAGCGTTCGACTGAAAATCGAAAGGTCACCGGA